>DUWA01000067.1 GCA_012840755.1 Mycoplasmatota bacterium
ATATTATATTAACTAGTTTTAAAAAAATAGGCTATTATTTTATAATTAAAGTTACTAAAAACACATTTAATCATATACTATAGTGTACATTTAGGTAAAAGTAATAGAAAGGTGGTCTTACAATGACAACTTATACAGTTGTTTCAGGTGATACTATGTGGCATATAGCAAGAATGCACGGGATTGGATTAAATGAACTATTAGCTGCTAATCCACAAATTACAAACTCATCTCTTATTTTCCCAGGACAAATAATTAATATTCCTAGCACAAACACATCAACGTATACAGTTATGAAAGGTGATACTATGTGGCATATAGCAAGAATGCATGGGATTGGATTGAATGACCTAATAGCAGCAAATCCTCAGATTACAAATTCATCTCTTATTTTTCCAGGCCAAATAATTAACATTCCAAATGCTACTACTACTCCTGATATTCCAAGTGTTCCTGGTACTCCAAACGTTCCTAGTTCACCTAATGACATAAGAATATTAGAAACCGAAGTGATTAGTTTGGTTAATGCTGAAAGATCAAAAGCTGGAAAAGCTGCACTTGTTGAAAATAATGAATTAAGTAATGTTGCTAGAGCTAAATCAAAAGATTTTATAAACAATAATTATTTCGCACATAATTCACCTACTTATGGTACTCCATTTAATATGTTAAAATCTTTTGGAATAAATTTTTCAGCAGCTGCCGAAAACATTGCAAGTGGACAAAAAACAGCTGCAGATGCAATGAATTCTTGGATGAGTTCATCAGGACATCGAGAAAATATCTTAGGCTCTACATATAATCAAATTGGTGTAGGTGTAGCAAGAGATAATAATGGTAATTTGTATTGGACTCAAATGTTTATAAAAAGTCCATAATAGCAATTTTCTAAAATATATATTGTTTTGAAACATTATTATATTTGATTTTAAAAAAGAACTAGCATTATTTTCTAGTTCTTTTTTTATCTAAAAATATAACAGTTATTAATCAGCAAAATCAATAAGAGCATTGCAGAAATTAACATTCTCATCAAATGACATATCAGCCTTACCAATATAATAACTATGATTATTACAATTTAGTAACGAGTATTTTAAATTACGATATACAATAACACCATCATTAAATATTTCTTTAGTACCTTGGCCATAAATACTTGCATATTCCATACTATAAACAATATCCTCAAGATCTATAATATTTGATATTATAGCTTCTCTTAAACTATATTTATGATTATTTGTATTTACTTTAATATCACTCAAACAAAAACTGTATAAATCATAACTGAAAGGATTGTTTTCAATAGAATTATATCCCCCTATAATTCTATCAAGACGGCATTTCCCATCTGAAAATTCAAGTTCAAAATTAGGTTCTTTAATTATATATGATTGTTTTGTTTTTTCTAAAAATTGATCAATTGTTACTAATTTTTGATTTAAAGCATCTTTAATATTCATTTTAGTTCCATCAATAAACTTTATTTCGGGTAATGCACAATATGATAAATATTTATATTTATTATCCTTATAGAATTCTGCTGGAGTACCTATACATATAGTATCACCTACAATATCAAAATCTTTTGGTTTTGTTATTGTTAACCTATTATTACATGAATACTTTAAACGATAAGTTCCTATTTTTAAAGATTTATCTCCACTTAAAGTATTGCATTTAAGAGCCTTATAACCTATTCCATAGTATTCTTTTGATCCACCATCTTTATATGTATTAAAGCTTACAGCAAATAGTGGTCTTGTTTTAAATATTAACATAAGCGAAAAATCAATTATAAATACGCCTAATAACACAGCTATAATAATTAAAATTATTTTTTTCTTTTTCATAGTTATCCCTTTCTAAATTCCATGTTTTTAAATTTTATTATTTTGATATTTCTAATACAGCTGATACTCTTCTATAATCAATTATAACATATGCTTTAAAATTGAGTAATATATATTATTAGTTAATCTATAGGTTTAAAAGCAATTTATTTTTTAATATAATATAAAAAGATTGTTTCTAATATAAGGAACAACCTTTTGTTTCATAGTTAAATGTAGTTTATTAGTTTTTTTAAAAATAAAAACCCTTATATAATAAGGGTTAATTCCTAAATGGTGTCTTGGGAGAGATTCGAACTCCCGACCGATGCCTTAGAAGGGCATTGCTCTATCCTGCTGAGCTACCAAGACATTTGTTCCTTTTGGGAACAAAATAAGTATACTACATATTAAAAAATTATTCAAGAGTTTTTGATACACTTTTGTATATTTCTTGATTATCTACAATAAAAATAACTTCATCTATATTATAATTGTCATATATAGAATAAGATATTGTGTTTATAACTTCTTCTAATATATTTTTATTATCAAAATCTTCAAATATATAGTTATTAAAAAATAATTTCAATTTATTTTCTTCTTTTTCAACAGCTAATAATTTTGTATTAGCATTTAAATAACTCATAAGACCGGTATTATAAGTATAACTTGTTGATAATTCATCAATTATTATACTTATCTTTTCTCTTGTATCGTTAGTATATTTAGTAACTGGTACATAATATATGTCATTATTATGCTTGTCAATATAATAAATTGTAGTATTATTAATATTATTTCTACTGCTTATATCATAATGTTTATTTATTCCATAGCTTCTATCCAATGTACTCGGAAGATTTAATCCAGTTTTTGGTAATTTTGTTAGTATTTCCCCTTCTACATAAATAATAACTTTATCAATATCATCTATCGAAGTTAAAGAAAAAACTATTGCTTCTATCATTTTTTCTTCTAAATTTTTATTTATTTCTAATATTTCTTTAGAAAAATTCACTTTCATTAATTTATTATCGTAATTTATACTTAATATCTTTGTATCAGAAGGTAAAATAGACCTAAAACCGCTAGGTATTTTACTTTCTCCGCTTCCATCCATTATTAATATTTCTAATATTTCTTTGGCTCTTTTTTCAATTTGCTTTTTATCACTAGATACAATTATATTAGTATAAGCAAGGTTGTTTTTGCTATCAAGTAAATAGATGCTACTTTTAGTAATATTTGTATCAACATACTCTAACTCTTGATTAAATTCCAATTCATCATCTTTTACACCTGGTATTAAATAAATTAATAATAAAGCAAAAATAACTGCAGTTGTAACTATTATTTTTTTAAAAGTTATTCTTTTTAACATAACCCACCTCTAATTAATGATATGAAAAAAAGGCCATTTAATGCCTTTTATATTGAAATTTCTCCAAGTTTTAATAGTTCAACAACAGCACCAGCACGACCCTTAACACCGAGTTTTTGCATTACGTTAGATATATGATTTCTCACTGTCTTTTCACTTATGTTCAACTTATTAGCAATCTCAACAGTCGATTTGTTTAAAATAAGTAGTTCGAATACTTCTTTTTCTCTTTTAGTAAGAATACTTTTTGGCATATTTCCCTCACTTCCTAGTTGGGTGGCTTATATTTACTCATAATATTTTATGTTGATGTTTAATTTTAGTGAGAGAATTGGCCTATTTATTGAAAAAACTCTATATAATAGAGTTATTTTTGGAATTTTACTGAAATATATTTTTTAATATTATAATTTTCTTGAATACTTCTCATTATATCATTAGCTAAACCAACGTCGTGTTTATCACTTACAGCAACAACTCTAATTTGGTCACCATCTATTTTAACAAAGGTTTGTAATTCAAAACTATCTAAAATTTTCTTTTCTAACGCTTCTTCTTCACCACGTGTTATATTAATTAGTTTCATTTTCTCAAATGCATTATTTTTCTCGTCAACTGTTGTTTCAACACTTGTTAAAATACCTTTTAAATTATCAAGTTCATTTAACATCTGTTCATCTGCCTCAACCCTTAATGCGACTAAAATTGTACTCTCTTCAACACCCAAAACTGGCTTCTTATTATCAATTTGTTTACCTACATTTGATGTGTAATCACCACTAGGTAACAATAATTCACTTGGCATTGTTATGTAATAAACACTTAAAATTAATATTAAACTAAATAATGTTAGAAACCACAAACTCTTTTTATTAATCATTTCATCCCTCCTAGTACTATCTATTAGATTATATTAGGAATGGACAAATATATTACAACTTTATAAAAAAAAGAATAATTTTTATTCTTTTTCTAATATTATTTTATTTAGGTACTCCTTAAATTCATTGTATTCCATAGTAATAGTTTCTTGACTTCCAAATCGTCTAAAGCTAATAGTTTGATTATCTTTTTCATTGTCTCCTAAAATAAGAGTAAATGGTATTTTTTTAGTTTGAGTTTCTCTTAATTTATAACCTAATTTTTCTTCTCTATCGTCAAAATTAACTCTAAAACCATCATGTTTTAATTTATTATATATTTCACTAGCATATTCTAAATGATAGTTATTATTTACCGGTATAACTACTAATTGAATAGGAGCAAGCCATGTCGGAAAAGCTCCAGCATAATGCTCAATTAATATACCTATAAATCTTTCTATTGAACCATATATAACTCTATGTAACATAACAGGTCTTTTTTTACTTCCATCAGAATCGATATATGTTAAATCGAATCTCTCAGGTAAATTCATATCTAATTGAATAGTACCACATTGCCAAACTCTCCCTAGTGAGTCTTTAATACGAAAATCTAATTTTGGTCCATAAAAAGCTCCATCACCAGGATTTACCTTGTAACTATGTCCTGATTTTAAACATGCATCTTCCAATGCTTTTTCAGCCTTATTCCAAACCTTGATATCTCCTATATATTTTTCCTCTGGTCTAGTAGATAATTCTATATCATATGTTAATCCAAATATCGCATACATTCTATCAATAAAATTAATAAGTTTAATAACTTCACTTTCTATTTGATCTTCTCTCATGAATATATGAGCATCATCTTGAGTAAAAGTTCTAACTCTAAATAATCCATTTAAAGCTCCACTTGCCTCATGTCTATGAACTTGACCTAATTCACCTATTCTTAATGGTAAATCTTTATATGAATGAAGTGAATTTTTATAAACAAGCATCCCTCCAGGACAATTCATTGGTTTAATAGCAAAAGTCTTTTCATCAATTTCGCTAATATACATATTTTCACGGTAATTATACCAGTGTCCTGATAATTCCCATAATTCTTTATTAAGCATTGCTGGAGTTTTTATAAATTTATAACCTTCTTTTGTATGTTCCTCATACCAAAAATTTTCTAATTGGTTTCTTAAAATTGTTCCATTATTAAGAAAAAATGGAAAACCAGGACCATATTCACTCATCATAAATAATTCTAATTCTTTTCCTAATTTTTTATGATCTCTTTTTTTGGCTTCTTCAAGTAAATATAAGTGATTATTTAAATCTTCTTCTGTTTCAAAACAAATTCCATATATTCTTTGTAAAACTTTATTTTTAGAATCTCCCTTATAATATGCTCCACTAACTTTTAATAGTTTAAAATTCTTTAAAAGTTTTGTTGATTCCACATGAGGTCCTCTACATAAATCAATAAAATCATCTTGCTTATAAGCAGTTATTAATGAACTATCTTCCATATTTTCAATTAAATCGATTTTATAAGGATCATCTTTAAATAACTCTAAAGCTTCTTCTCGGTTAAGTTCTATTCTTTTAATAAGTTTGTTATCTTTAACTATTTTTTTCATTTCCTTAGAGATAATTTCTAAATCTTCTTCTGTTATTACTTTATCCCCTAAATCAATATCATAATAAAAGCCCTCTTCAATAACTGGTCCTACCCAAAATAAGCTATTTGGATAAAGTTTTTTTACTGCATGTGCTAAAAGATGCGCACAACTATGATTTAAAATACTTAATTTTTCATCATCTTTAATATTTATCATATAAAACCTCCTAATAATATTTTTTATAATTTCTTATCATATCATCTGTTTCTTTTGCTATATATCTATCTTCTTTTTCATTAGAAAACCTTTTTGATCTTAACTGTTCTTTTGTTAATTTTTTCTTATACTTTTTTCTCATTTTCTTTGGAATTAAATTATTACATAACTTTTCAGTAGTAAATGTACAATTATCAACATCTTCTTCTTTTTCATTAGAATAATCATAACTAGGTCTAATATAGGCTCCTATATTATTATCCCTATCAGTTACTAAAAGTATGTTCCCTCTTCTAATATCATCATTATCAACTGATTCAAATGGAACCTTTTTAATTCCTTCAATACAAAAAGCATCTATGTCTTTATGTCTTAATAATGAGGTACATGGGTTGTTGATTCCATAATAAATTTTCAAAAATTTTGTTAATGTAATTTTTTTTTCATTTTTTATAATTTTTTTATTTAATGCCATACTACTTCTCCTACTCCTAAAAAAATAAAAAACACTCCCTAAATAAAGGAGCGTTTTACGCGGTACCATCCAATTAATACTTACTTAAAATAACGGAAACATATCCGGAAATCTCTTTCGAGTTCAGCTCATAGGGAGTAATACTTAAGGTTATTTATTAGATTTACACTATCTCTAACTCACTTTAAAACACTTCTTAAATACCATGTCCTAGTCATAGCTATTTATATATTTGATAAAGTTATTATAACATCTATATTAACTTTGTCAACAAATTACTTCTATTTATTTTTATATTTAATCATTTTATTATTATTATACTCAAATTTATTATTAGTTGTATATATTTATTGTCTAAAATTTTCACTAAGTAGCTCTATTTTTTCTGTTAATGCTTCAATTCTTGAAATAATTCTTTTTGCTTTTACGATATCAATTTTATCTTTTGAATCACTTAAATGTTCTTCTAATTGTTCTAGTGTTAAATTAGAAGTAAAGAAGGTTGGTAATTTTTGATCCATTCTATATTGAAGGATAGGTGTTAAAATTTCATCTCTTCCCCAACTAGTCATATTCTCAGCACCAATATCATCAATAAGTAATAGTTCAACTTTTTTAATTTTTTCGAATTTTTCTTTGAAATCAGTATCAAATGATGATTTTAAATCTCTTAAAAATTCTGGATAATAAATAATAGCTGATTTAATATTTTGTTTCGCAAGTTCATTAAATATTGCAGAAATAAGATATGTCTTACCTACTCCAAAATTTCCATATAAGTAAAGACCTTTTGATTCTTTATTGTAATTTTTATAAAATAAGCCCATCCATTTTATAATAGGTAATCTCTCAGCTTTATTATAAAGATCTTTTATATCAGCATTTAACACTGATTTAGGAGCATTAAACAAATATATATTGTTAAAATGTTTAGTGTTTTCAAAATGATCAACTTTAAACTTACATGGTTTGTATTCAAAAATAATTTGATCGTTTGAAACTCTAGGTAAATAAGCATAACCTACAACTTTATTCTTACATTCATATATACTTTTACAATTTCTACAATTATCATATTCTATACTGGATTCTTCTAAACTTGATGTATATTTCATTAATATATTATTACTTAGATTAATCTCTTTTACTAAATTTTTAAATTTAGAGTCCCTTAGTGCAACGTTATAATTTTCTTTTAAATTAGATTTAATCTCTTTAAATCCTAAATTTTCAACTTCATCTATTATTTTTTTCATACATCACCTATTCAAATATTTTTAATATTTCATCTATTTCATCAGATTTACTTGATGACATAGATGATTTTGTTATTCCTTTTTCTTCCCAATACGGTTTTTCTACTTTTTTATTATTTTTGATGTTCTTAGCACTTATTTTTTGCCTATTTTTATATTCTTTTTCTGCTAATTCCATTGCATCTGTCACTTTATTAATACCGTATTTTTTCCACTGACTTGCAACTGTTTCTATAAAACCTATAATTAATTTATTATCATTTATTTTAAGAATATAATCTAATAAAACATTTACAACTCCTGGTGTAAATTCATAATCTACAATTAGTTTTTCTATAATTTCTAACTCTTTACTTGTTGGTTTAACACCCTTATTTTTTGAATATAAAAATTCATAAGGCGAAATTGTTTCAAATGTATATATAAGTTTATCTTTTTGAGTCAAAAACTTTGTATTAGTTCTTAGATATTCTGGATGACTTTTATATATAATGTTAGTAACTTTTCCTGCGTTTTCAAATTTATAATAATTTCTACAGTTTATCTTTAGCTTTTCAATATCTATTACTTTTTTCTCATCAACAGAGTTTTTTATTAATGTAACCATTTGTTCATCATCAAAATTGTAAACAAATGCGAGTTTATATATTATATTTCTGATATTAGAGTCTATACTACTGATATTAATATAACCTTCTGGAATTAATGAAAAAATATTATTCAAGTCTATATTTGGTTCAAAATTAATATCTAAAGTAGAAATTCTTCTAATATTGTTTGTATTAACTTCAACCTCATCTATAGATGTTGTTTTAAATATATCCGTAAAACTTTTAGATATATTTTCATACTTTTGGTAGGAAATATTAGGTATGTTAAAATGATTTATTAATCTTTTGTACTCCTTTTCACCTAAGTTATTTAAAAGTAATGTATTTAATATTGGATTATTAATAAAATCAAAAACATTTAAAGGTGAGTATAACTCATATATATAGGTGTTTATATCTCCCTTTTTCACATATGTTTTTATCAAACCAATTGCTTCTAATTTTTCTCTTGCTTCTAATATTTCATTCAATTTAATTCTAAGATTACTCATTAGATAGTAATGATTATAAACATTAGAAGAAGTATCAAGTAAATTTAAATTAGCCCATAAAGTAAAATATAAATTAATTGACAATCCACCTATTATAGGTTGATAGAAAAGAGTAAGAATTTTTCTATCATATTCACTTAAAAATGTTTTATTTATTACAACGTATGTATCTAAAGGTACAAGGTTAATATCCATATCATCACCACACTAACTTAATTCTAACATATTTTCAAACAAAAAAAAAGGGAAATTACTTAATCTCCTTTTCTTATTTTTTTAGCGTCGTCATAAAAAATTGTATCAGGTTTCAGTTTAAAAATCTCAGAAATCCTAACAGCCATGTCGTAAGACAATCTTCTTTTATTATTTTCTATTTGACAATAAAAAGCTTTACTGATTCCTAATTTTTTTCCCATGTCTTCTGTTGTATATTTTTTACTTTTCCTTAATTCTCTTAATTTGCTGTACATACTACTACCTCCATGTTCTAGAAAAGATGTTAATTAACACAATATGCATATTTTATATTTATATTATATCAAAAAATATTGAATATATGTGAAAAAAAAGAAAATGTATGTTGGAAATTTTTAACATTCAAAAAAATTATTTACTACAATTCAACATTGTGATATACGTTTTGTACATCTTCAATGTCATCTAGCATAATTAGTAGTTTTTTAAAATGGTCTAAATCATCACCACTTAGTTTGATTTTTTCTTTAGGCAACATAGTTATTTCATCTACATCAAACTCTATATTACCAAGTTTAGTATTTATAACCTCCTTAATTTTATATAAATCTTGTGGAATGCCATAAACAACAACATTTTCATTATCTTTTTCTATATCATCAATGTCAATACCGTTTTCTATTAAAGCTTCTAATGTCTCTTCCTCAGATAAACCTTTAAAGCTTACAATGCTCAAATGGTCGTACATATAGCTTACGCTTCCTTGTGCCCCCATTTTACTGTCGCATTTATTTAAAGCAGTTCTAATACTACTTAAAGATCTATTAACATTATCTGTAAAGCACACAACTATTAGATTTGAACCACTTGGACCAAAAATTTCATAACGTACTTCATCATAATTTTCATCAATACCACTGTTCACTTTATCGATTGCTCTTTTAACGATATCAGATGGTACTTGTTCTTTTTTTGATTTTTCTATTAAACGTTTTAGTGTAACATTACTAACGGGGTCCGTTCCACCTACCTTTGCAGCTTGATATATCTCTCTTGCATACATTGAATAAAGTTTAGCTTTTGCTGCTCCTGTTTTTTGAATGCTTGCCTTTCTAACTTCATAGGCTCTTCCCATACTATCCCTCTTTCATGCCAATATAATTTTACACTCTTTTATTAAAAATGGCAACCGAAGTTAACACTTTTTTATATTTTGATCTTGATTAACAATTTGATTTAATACTTTATTATTAGATTCAACAAAATCATTTATATAAATATTCATAAATTCATCAAGTTCCATTGGTATACTACTAATATTTATATTATTAAAATGGAACTCTAATCTGAAAAAATTTCTTATAAATTTATTCGTTAAATTGTTTTGGATTCTTAGATGTTCTTTTTCAAGTTTTAATTTTCTTTTCTTTTGTTTAATTAAACTAGGATTATAAAAATAATTATCTAATGTTACTCTTTCATTTA
>DUWA01000068.1 GCA_012840755.1 Mycoplasmatota bacterium
AACATTAGTAATCTTGAAAAGTAGGATATTAATTCCTTGTTTAATTCAAATAATTAACTAATAAAATACAGACTAAAACAATTGTAAAATGCTAAAAAAAATGATATAATTTATTTAGTAACACTTTATAAATGGAGGAATTAATATGGTAGAAAAAATATTTTATGAAGAGGTGTTAAAAGAAGTTACTACACTTAATAATTTAAGTATTAATTATAATTTTAAATCTGATAAACGTGAAATTTATGTTGATGATACTTTAAAAAAAGTTTTCGAAAATGAGTTATCATCTTTTGAAAGAAATCAAAAAAAACAAAAATCATTGAATGATGATTATGAAATGGAAGATTTCCAATTATATAGTTATTTTCCAACAATGGTGGTAAAAGATGAGAAAATATTTAATCAAAAGCTTAACGAGCATATTGCCATTGTTCTTAAACATTTTGAAGACACTGATCCAAAAGACATAAAAATAGAAAGCAAAATTAAGTATTATTTAATACATCTTATGGGCAATGCTACAAGTTATGATTTCCAAAATCCAATTGAATATATTGATAAAGTTAATAACTTTTTTACAGATAAGAGTTTTGAACATCTAAAAGAAACTACTGAATGTTATATTAAAACACTAGGCCAAAATATTAAATATAGTATTATTGATAATACTGGTTACAAAGAAACACCACACTCTTTTATATCATATATAACTAATAATATTGATGGAGTAAATGTTTCATACAAATTACCAAGGGTATTATATGGAATAAATGAGGAAAACGGTGAAAAAGTTGCATATATATATACTGTGCAAATGAAAAATGAATTTATTGATACTGTATATGAAGTGAATAAAAAATATAATAAAAAAATTAATAAATTATTATACAAAATAAATGAAGGCATTGATCCTAATGATGATATAATTGCAGTAACTCATAATGCTATATACGCACTTACAACATTCTTAGCAGTTGCATATAATGAGGGAATAAGAAAATTTAAAGTACCTCCGTACCTTATTGTTAGAAATAATAGAAAAATGATTGATCATGAATTAAAATCACAATATTTACTTAGAATGAGTGATGATGTTGATACATATGATGAAATTGCAGATGATGTTAAAAATTTATTACGTATTCAAACAAATATGATAGTGAAATTTATAATGAATTTCATGCGCTTAAATCACCATTTTGATAATATGAATATTAAATCATTTCCAACTGAAAATGATGAAAGTTGTTTAATTTTTAATCTTGAAGGTCTTGAATGTAATAATTCAATTTTAAGTGATATATGCAACACTATAAGTGAAAAATATTATGAAAAAGAAAATACTAAAAGAATGTAGACTTAACAATCTATATTTTTTTTAGAAAAAATATTAGCACATAATAAAATAATTGCTTATATAATATATTTATAGTATAATTTTTTGTATAGTTTAAGAAAAGAGGACGAGAATATGATAGAAAGATTGACCGCAATAGAGACCAGATATAATGAACTTTCTAATGAACTTATAAAACCAGAGACAATTGCTAATATAAAAAAAACAATGGAATTAAGTAAAGAACAAGCTGAGATAAGAGAGGCATATGAAATATTTCAAGATTATAAAAAAATTTTAGAACAAATTGAAGATGCTAAAGAAATGATAAAGGATCCTGAATTATCAGATATTGCAAAAGAAGAATTAGCGCTTCTTGAAAATGAAAAAATAATTACTGAATCTAAAATAGAAATTATCCTGTTACCCAAAGATCCAAATGATGGTAAAAATGTTATAGTTGAAATCAGAGGAGCAGCAGGTGGTGATGAGGCTAATATTTTTGCAGGGGATTTATATAGGATGTATACTAGATATGCAGAGGACCAAGGTTGGAAAATTGATATATTAAATGAAGAATATAGTGAAGCTGGCGGATTTTCACAAGTTGAATTTATGATAAAGGGAAAGAACGTATACTCAAAATTAAAATATGAGAGTGGTGCCCATAGAGTTCAAAGGGTTCCAGAAACTGAAACACAAGGTAGAGTTCATACTTCTACAGCAACTGTGTTGGTTATGCCAGAAGCAGAAGAAGTTGATATTGATTTGAAAACATCAGATATTAGAGTCGATGTTTATAGAAGTAGTGGAAAAGGTGGCCAAGGTGTAAATACAACTGATAGTGCCGTTAGAATTACGCATTTACCTACTGGTATTGTCGTAACCTGTCAAAACGAAAGAAGTCAAATTCAAAATAAAGAACGTTGTTTACAAATGCTTCGTACACGTTTATATGAAGCTCAATTAAGAGAGCATGATGAAGCTTTGGGTGCAGAGAGAAAAAATAAAATTGGTACTGGTGATAGATCAGAAAAAATAAGGACTTATAACTATCCACAAAATAGAATTACTGATCATAGAATTGGTTTTACTTTGAAACAACTTGATAGAGTTATGGATGGAAATTTAGATGAAATAATCGAAGCCTTAATTACGGAAGATCAAGCTCGAAAATTAAGAGGAGAGTAAATTATAATAATAAGAAGGAAAAAATAAAAAGATATGACAGATATAGAATATTTAAAAAAGTATTTACCTAGTGAATATCTAGAACAAGGATTAAAGAGATTAAAACAGGGGGAACCTGTTCAATATATAGTTGGAAATGTTAATTTTTATGGTTTGGAATTAAAGGTTAATAAAAACGTGTTAATTCCTAGATTTGAGACAGAGGAACTTGTTTATAAAACAATTAATTATATAAAAGAAACATATGGAAATGAAAAAATTTCAATTGTAGATTTAGGAACAGGAAGTGGTTGCATTGCAATTTCTTTAAAAAAGAAGTTGGATAATTGCATAATTACTGCTGTTGATATATCGAGTAGCGCTTTAGATGTTGCGAAGGAAAATGCATTAATTAATGAGTGTGAAGTAAATTTAATACAAGGTGATATGTTATCTCCTTTAAATGAAAAATACGATGTAATTATTAGCAACCCTCCATATATAGAATATTGTGATGATACAGTCATGGATATAGTTAAAAATAATGAACCAAATATTGCCCTGTACGCACCTGATAATGGACTATATTTTTATAAAGAAATAATAAATAATTCGGATAAGTATTTAAAAGATAAGTTTATTATTTGCTTTGAAATAGGATGTGAACAAGGAAAAGCTGTAGAAAAATTAGCACAAAAAAAGTATCCAAATTCAAAAATATATATTGAAAAGGATATGCAAAATAGAGATAGATATGTTTTTATATTTAGTCAATAATAATTAAATTAACGTATATATAATTAAATACATATTGAAATAAAGAAAGAATATGATATAATTAATTTATCTAAATTAGATGCTGTGATAAAGAAGTAGTAGCAAAATAAATTATTTGAAGAGAGTTAGGATTTGGTGTGACCTAATAATAATATTTTGTGAATTCGTCTTTGGAGCTTTATATACAAAATATATAACGGTGACGCGTTTTAGTCTTTGAGGTAGATTTATCTACAAATTAAGGTGGTACCACGTAATCACGTCCTTATATGGATGTGATTTTTTTTATTTATATTTTAGGAGGTTAATATGAAAGAAAAAATAATAAATTTAAGAGAAGAAATTTTAAATAAGCTAGAAGCTATTGAAGATTTAAAAACACTTAATGAATTAAAAATTATGTATTTAGGTAAAAAAGGCCCTATAGCTGGAATGTCTAGCATTATGGGTAGTTTATCTATTGATGAAAAAAAGGAATTTGGAAAAGTACTAAATGAATTAAAAAACGAAGTTGATAACTTGTTTGATAATAAAAAGAATGAATTAGAAACAATTGCTCTTAATAAAAAGCTAGAGAGTGAAAAAATTGATATAACACTGCCATCTACAAGAATAAAATTAGGAGTACCTCATTATGTGGAACGTGTGGTAGAAGAAATTGAAGAGTTGTTTATTTCTATGGGATATACAGTTGTTGAAGGACCAGAGGTAGAAAAAGATTTATATAACTTTGAATTATTAAACCTACCAAAAGGTCATCCGGCACGTGATGCTCAAGATACATTTTATATAAATCCTGAGCTACTTTTAAGAACACAAACATCTGCTGTTCAGGCTCGTGTGATGTTATCTAATGAAGAAAAAAATCCAATTAGAATATTGTGTCCAGGCAAAACATACAGACGAGATTATGATGATGCAACACATGGTCATCAATTTACTCAAATCGAAGCACTTGTTGTTGATAAAAATATTTCACTTGCAAATTTAAAAGGAACTTTAGATATTATGGTTAAAAGATTATTTGGAGAAAATGCTATTACTAGATTTAGGCCATCATTTTATCCATTTACAGAACCATCAGTTGAATATGATATGTCATGTTTTAAATGTGCAAGCGAAGGTTGTAATGTTTGCAAAGGTACTGGTTGGATTACAATTGGTGGAGCCGGTGTTGTTCATCCTAATGTATTAAGAGGATGTGGATATGATCCAGAGAAGTATACTGGTTTTGCTTTCGGATTTGGTATAGAAAGAATTTGTATGCTTCGTTATGGAATAACAGATTTAAGAGTTTTTTATACAAATGATCTAAGAAATATAAATGATTTTAGAAGAAAGGATGCTGAGTAGTATGATGAAAATTAGCATGAATTGGATATCCGACTATGTTAACATTAAAGACATCGATTTAAAAGAACTAGCCAATAAAATAACCAATGCTGGTGTTAACGTAGAACAAATAGAAAAATGCGAATTAAACAATCTTGTTGTAGGATTTATAAAAGAAGTAAATAAGCATCCTGATAGTGACCATTTGAATATATGCTTAGTGGATTTAGGTAATGAGATAAAACAAATTGTTTGTGGAGCTCATAATGTAAAAGCTGGTATAAAAGTTATTGTTGCTCTTGAAGGTGCTATTTTGCCAGGTAATTTTGAAATTAAGAAAACAACTATTCGTGGTGTTGAATCAAGTGGAATGATATGTGCTTTATTTGAGTTAGGTTTAGAAGAAAAAACAGAAGAAAATTATAATAAAGGGATACATATATTATCTGAGGAAGCACCTGTTGGAAAAGATGCAATTGAATACCTTGGTTTAAATGATACAGTGTATGGTCTTGATTTAAACCCAAATAGAAATGATTGTTTAAGTCACATTGGTTTTGCATACGAAGTAGCTGCAGTTTTAAGAAGAAAGGTTACAATGCCAGATGTAAGCTACAATCCAATTAAAGAAAATATAAAGGATTATTTTAATCTAAAAGTAAATACAAAAGATTGTACTATGTATAAAGCAAAAATGGTAAAAGGTGTTAAAGTTAAAGAAAGTCCTGAATTTATAAAAAATAGATTAACTGCATCTGGAATCAGATCAATTAATAATGTAGTTGATATTAGTAATTATGTAATGTTAGAGTATGGTCAACCACTACACTTTTTTGATAAAACTAAGTTAGGTAATAAAATAGTTGTAAGGAATGCTTTTGATAACGAAAAAACAGTAACATTAGATGATAAAGAAAGAATTCTAAAACAAAGTGATGTTGTTATAACTAATGGTGATGAAATAGTAGCAATTGCTGGAGTTATGGGATGTTTAAATAGCGGAATAGATGAAAATACTAAAGACATTTTAATTGAAAGTGCAATATTTAACCCTTTAAGTGTTAGATATACTTCGATAGAACAAAACTTAAGAAGTGAAGCGTCTTTAAGATTTGAAAAGGGACTAAACTATGAATATACAGAATTAGCTATAGAAAGAGCATGCCATCTTTTAGAAAAATATGCAGATGCTGAAATTGTTAGTGGAACAGTATCTTATGATGTTGTTGATAAAACACCAAAAATTGTTACAGTTACACGTGAAAAAATCAATAAAGTTTTAGGATTAAATCTTACTGATGAAGAAATATTAGATTCATTTAATGCAGTTGGATTTGACGTTAAGTTAGATGAGGGAACATATACCGTATTAATACCAAATAGATGTATGGATATTTCTATTAAAGAGGATTTAATAGAAGAAGTTGGTAGAATGTATGGGTATGATAAAATTGAAGGTGTATTACCTGTTGCACCAACAATTGAAGGTGGTTATAGTGGTTTTACTAAATATCGTAAAAATTTAACTAAATTAATGCGTAGTTTAGGATTTAATGAAACAAGAACTCATACATTAGTAAGCGAGGAAGAGTATAATAAATTTCAATATCAAAATAAAGAATTTTTAAAAATTGAAAAACCTTTAAGTATGGATAAAATTATAATTAGACAAACTATAATTCCATCATTATTAAAAGTTATAGAATATAACTTAGCACGTGGGGTTAATGACATCATGATATATGAAATAAGTAATGTTTATTCTTCTTTAGAAGAGCAAACAAAATTAGCAGTTGCTTTAAAAGGAAATATAATTTCTAGTAAGTGGAATAACATTCAAATAAAAACAGACTTCTATTATGTTAAAGGTATTGTTGAGGAAGTTCTTGAATATTTAGGATTAAATAATAGATATATATTTAAAACAACTGAAACTATACCTACCAATATGCATCCTCATATGAGCGCAGAAGTGTTTGTAGATAATGAACCAGTAGGGTATTTTGGTAAAGTACATCCAAAGGAAGCGAAAGATATATATGTATTAGAATTAAATTTAAATAAATTATATACAAAGAGAACAAAATCGATTAAGTATAATGAACCTTCTAAATATCCATCTATTAGTAAAGACTTAGCTTTCATATTTAACGAAAATGTATTATCAGCTGATGTTGAAAGAATAATACGTAAAACAGCAGGAAAACTTTTAAGTAATCTAGAATTATTTGATTTATATACTGGAGAAAATGTTAGAGAAAATGAAAAATCACTTGCATATTCTTTGATGTTTACTGATCATAATAAGACGTTAGTTGAAGATGAAGTTAATCAAATAATAAATAAAATAATAAAAGAAGTAGAAAATAAATTAAACGGTAGACTAAGAGATAAATAATAATAAAACCATGTGTAATTCACATGGTTTTATTTTGTTATATAGTTATAAAAATTGATTAATAATTGATTTAAAAGATAATATTTTGTTAATTTTACTATGTGGCTATTTAATTTTTTGTGCAGTAATTGCAGTTTATAATTATAAGATCCAAAGTGATTATTGGTTTGAAATTAGAAAAGGATATTATGAACAATGCCAATTTACAAATATTGGATCCATGATTAATTATGATAGTTGAATCAAATAATTTTTTTAAAAAACTAAAGAAAGGTTATTTTAAAAATTCACTTACGAGAATTGATTATGAAAAAATTTTTGAAAATTATATTTAGATTGTTTAAAATATGTATTTATAATTCCAATATTTTTAATTACTATATTTATTTGTTCTTATTTTCTTTCAGGTAATTTTGATTATGAATATAGTATTAAATTTTATACCTATGATATTTTTGAAATTGAAAATTATAAAAATTGGATTTTATTTTTGATTATATATTTAACTAATTTTATCTTGCACACTATATTTTTGATTAATATAGCTATATATAATTCTAAACATAATAAAAATTATTTACTGTATATAAT
>DUWA01000069.1 GCA_012840755.1 Mycoplasmatota bacterium
AGTTAGTTGTTTTAAATAAATAAAATAATATATGTTATAATGATATACATGAGGTGATAATATGAAACGGCCAGTAGTAGCATTAGTAGGAAGACCAAATGTCGGAAAATCTACATTATTCAATAAACTAGTAGGCAAAAAAATATCAATTATAGAAGATTCACCAGGGATTACAAGGGATAGAATATATGGATTTGTAAACTTTTTTGATAAAAGTTTTCACTTAATAGATACAGGTGGAATAGATTCTGGAGATGAAAATTTTAATGATGAGATAAAACTTCAAGCATCTTTAGCAATAGATGAAGCTGACATAGTTTTATTTGTAGTTGATGGTAAAGAAGGTCTTACATCAAATGATTATATCGTAAGAGATATGCTGTTGAAAGCTGGTAAAAATACAATAGTAGTAATAAACAAAATTGATACAAAAACAGCTAATGAAAATATTTATGATTTTTATGAGTTAGGTTTTGATCGCTATATGAATGTAAGTGGTGAACAAAACATTGGTATTTTTGATCTTTTAGAAGAGATAACTAAAGACTTTAATCAAATATCAGAAGAAAACGATAATAATGCAATTAAATTTTCAATTATAGGTAGACCAAATGTTGGAAAAAGTAGTCTTGTTAATGCTTTATTAAACGAAGAAAGAGTAATTGTTAGTGATGAGGCAGGAACTACTAGGGATGCAATTGATACTCCTTTTACCTTTCATGGAGAAGATTTTATAGTAATTGATACAGCAGGTATGAGAAAACGTGGTAGAATATATGAAAATGTTGAAAAATATAGTTTGCTTAGATCGCTTAAAGCAATAGATAGATCAGATGTATGTTTAATAGTTTTAAATGCAGAGGAAGGTATTATAGAACATGATAAACATATAGCAGGCTATGCTTTAGAAGCAGGAAAAGCAGTTATTTTAGTTGTTAACAAATGGGACGTTATTGAAAATAAGGATTCCCAAATGAAAAATTTCACAAAAGAAATTAGAGCAAACTTTCAATTTATGACATATGCTCCAATTGTATTTTTATCAGCACTTACAAAAAAAAGAATTCACACACTTATGCCACAAATAATTAAAGTATATAATAATAGTAAAAAAGAAATAAAAACAAGTTTGCTTAATGATGTAATTACAGATGCATATAGATTAAATCTTCCTCCTTCATATAAAGGAAGAAGACTTAAAATATATTTTTCATCACAAGTTAAAACTGCTCCTCCTACATTTGAAATACAGGTAAATAGTAAGGGCTTAATTCATTTTTCATATGAAAGATATTTAGAAAATAAAATTAGAGAATCATTTGATTTTGAGGGAACACCAATTGTTTTAAAATTTAAAAACAAGGGTGAGAAAGAATTGTAAAAAATAAAAGATTTAATGCATCTTTGTCAAATAGTGTTTGTGGGCAATAAATATGATGAATGAAACTATTATGAAGAGTGAATAAAATCACTCTTTTATAAACCTTTAATTAAGAAAATTTTATCTATAAAGTGATCATATTTTCTATAACTAAAAACAATTATTTTTATATCCATAAATGTAAATTTAATATATAATTTTTTATAGACATTCAATGTTTTTTTAAAATTACGTTGTATCAAATTTATGTATTGTATTAAATAAAAATAGTGTTTGTGATTTTTATTCACTGATATGAACCCCGTTTCTTGGACATAAGAAACGAGGTTTTTATTATGAGTAAATTAAGTTATAAGGATAAAATAAATTTATATAATGAAAGAAAAAATGGTTGCTCTATGGGAACATTATCAAAAAAATATAATATTGCTGTGCACGGAGTTCAATATTTGTGTTGTTTAATAGATAAACATGGTTTTGATATATTAAGAACTACAAAAAATAGATATTATCCTGTTTATGTAAAACAAAATGCAATAGATAGAGTATTAATTAATAATGAATCGGTATGGTCTGTATCATTAGATATAGGCTTACATGGTGATGGTTTATTACATTCATGGATTTCAAAATATAAAGAAAATGGGTATAATGTAGTTGAACGAAAACGTGGAAGGAGTCCAACTATG
>DUWA01000070.1 GCA_012840755.1 Mycoplasmatota bacterium
ATGAACACAATTCACAAATAGTGTTCTTTTTATTTATGTAATTAGCTTAAATCTATTTACATAAAGTTATAATGAAAATTACAAGTAGGAACATATTAATAAAATGGAGATGAATGATATGGTTAAGAAAAGATAGTTTATCTAATGATAAATAGATTTTTATAAAGATAGTGATGTGTTGAAACGTTTTATTTATATTAACTTTACTATAAAAAATGGATAATAAGAATCATAAACAGTTAAATATGTATATTTATTTAACAAAAAAACTAAGTTGGGAAAATTGCTGCACATTTTATGATATAATTACATCAGGTGATGAAATATGAAAAAAATTGAAGTGGCAGCTGCAGTAATCAGGAATAATGATGAAATATTTTGCGCCCAAAGAAAAAATGAAGGACCTTTGGCTAAAAAGTGGGAATTCCCAGGTGGTAAAGTAGAAATAGGAGAGTCTCCAAAAGAGGCTTTACGCAGGGAACTATATGAGGAATTAAATTTAGATATTGAAATTAAGGATTATATAATGACAGTTGAACATCAATACCCAACATTTTTCATAACTATGCATGCATATTATTGTGATGTTGAAAATAGAGACATTATTTTAAATGAGCATTTAGATAGTAAATGGTTGGATAAGGAAAAGCTAGACACTTTAGATTGGGCTGAAGCAGATATACCTATAGTGGAAAAAATTAAAACTTTAGCGGGAAATAAAAGTAGGTAATTTTATGAGTTTAGATGTTGCAATAAAGAAATCTTTGTTTGATAAAGATGTGGAATCGTTTGTTTATAATCCTAATATTGTTATAAATGAACATAGTAAAAACATTAAAGAAAAAATACAGGAATTATTAAAACACTCAACTCGGGTTGATATTGCAGTCAGTTACGTAGTGTGGTCTGGATTGTCACTAATTTATGATGATTTAAAGAAATTTGGATCGGATAGTAGATTGTTATTAACCACCGAAGGCATGGTCACTGATCCCAGATCATTGAAAAAATTAAAAGAGTTGAATATGAAAACCAAAGTATATGTACCGAATAGTGATAGTAAAGGTTTTCATTTAAAAACATATATGTTCGAGAATGGTGACAACAGAACTTTATTAATTGGAAGTTCTAATATCTCAGCACGTGCATTTGGCATGGTTCATGAAATGGCTGTTGAAATAGATGCTAATAAAAAGGGTTATATTGTTGAAAAATATAATAATGTTTTTTGTGAGCTTTGGCATAATAATTGTTCTGAAGAATTGACTGACACCTTTATTGAAAGTTATACTGATATATATAGACAAAAGAAAAAAATAGATTCAAATTTTGCAACAATTTTTTTAAATACAAACGATATAAAACCTAATTATATGCAGGAAAAAGCTTTAATATCATTGGAAGAATGTAGACAGATAAGCGATAGGGGATTGGTTATAGCAGCAACAGGAACAGGGAAAACATATTTATCTGCTTTTGACGTGAAAAATAGCAAGGCGAAAAAAGTTCTTTTTTTAGTGCATAATCGTCTGATACTTACATCAGCTATTAAGACATATAAAAAAGTCTTTAATAACAGGTCAATAATTGAACTATCTTCAAGTAATATCGAGAAGGTTTATAGTTCTGATATTGTATTTACTACAGATAAAACGGCATTTACATATTTAATTGATAAATTACCTCAAGCATATTTTGATTATATTATTTATGATGAAGCCCATAAAATAGGTTTAGAAACCAAATACAAGGATTTAATAAATTATTTTACCCCAAATTTCACATTAGGGCTAACTGCAACACCTGAACGAACTGATAATCCTGAATATTTATTTAAAGTATTTCAATATAGTATTCCATATGAAATAAGGCTGTTAGAAGCGATGAACAATGAATTGATCTGTCCTTTTATGTATTATGGGCTTAATTTAGATGAAAAGTTACTAAAAGCTGACGAAAAATTCAATTATGAAGAATTAGCTAAATATTTAAGATCTATAATAGAAGAAAAGGGACATTATGGTGAAAAATTAAAATGTCTGATTTTCTGTTCTAATATTAAGGAAGCGAATGTTCTTTCGATTGAATTGAATAAAATAGGGTTTAAAAGTGTGGCAGCAGTAAGTGGACAAACTAGTTTTAATCGTAGTCAAATTGAAGAATGTATAAGCGATTTAAAGTCAAATGTAATGGGAACATTAGAAATTATTTGTACAGTCAATAAATTTAATGAGGGAATAGATATTCCGGACATAAACACTATAATTATGCTTAGGAATACAACATCATCAATTATATACATTCAACAATTAGGTAGGGGACTTAGAAGAACTGAAGATCCTCATAAATATGTTGCTGTGTTTGATATAATAGGCAATTCTAAAAATAATTACACAATTGCACAAGTTTTAACTGGAAATACTACTGTTGATAAAAGAAAGTTATATATGTATGCTAACAAGGAATTTAAAACTGTATCACCTTTTATTAATGTCGAAATTCAGAAAGAGGCAATGGATAAAATTATAAAATCAATTTCAAATAATTTTACCGTAAAAACTAAGTTAAAAGAAAAATTTAAAAATGAATTATATCGATTTAAGGAAATACCAACATTAAAAGAAATGTATTTAAATCCTAATTTTCAAGAAATCGAATTATTGCAACTATTATTTAAAAATTTTTATGAACCATTTGAAGATTATTATTATAAAAAGTATAATATTCAAAAGGGAAGTAAATTTATTAATGGTTTATTAACCTTGATTACTCAATTTGTATTTAGAGCATACGAGAATGAAACGCTAAAGGATTATGTTCAATTGCTAAAAGGAAAAAAAATAAACAATGACATATTAAGAAGAGTATTGTTACCTTCAGAATTTGAAGATGGAATTTCTACAGCAATAAATAGCGAATATAATAAAAAAGTCAAAAATTTTCCCAAGGCTTTTCTTTATAAAAGTGACAAATTATATTTAAATCCGAAAATTATGGAATTATTAAATGAGAATAATGCGTTAGAATTGTATAAGGAACATATTGAATTATTTGAATATTTAAGTATTAATAAAAATTATAGAATGCAAATCTTTGACTTGGTTGATAAAGGTGAATTTTTATATAATGTAGGAAGTAAAGACTGTTATATGAACGTTGTGGGAGAAAGAATAGATAAAGATAAAAAGGTTGTTTATTGTACTATTAAAATTACTGAAAAAGAATCTTTTTATGATAATTATATTGTGGATGATGATAAAATTGTATATTTTACACAAGGTTCTAAAACTAAAGAAGCTGCTCAGAGAAAAATAGAAATGTTTCAATCAGAGAATTATAAATTTTATATATGTGCCCAGTTTCCTCATCTAGGATATTCAAATACTGCTTATTTTAATTTAGGTAATGTTAAGATAAATAGTATTTCCGAGGTTAAATTAACAGAAAAGGGTAAATACAACCATGAAATTGAATTTCAATTAGAAAAAAGAATACCTGTAGAATTATTGCAATACAAAGAAATATAGTTAATTTAACTCATCTAAACAGTAATATTATAATAAAAAATTGCTACCTATTTGATAGTGATTTTTTTAATGCAATAGTTCGTCTCTTCCAGTCTATGTTTTTTATGAATGTTATTTAGATAACGTGTGGGAATCAAAGTGTCATGGTTCTATTTTTGATAAATATGGCAAAGTTATTTATGGACCTGCTATTAAAGATTTAAAGAGACTTAATTTTTAATTATTGAATATATTTATAATAATTATGTTATAATTACTATAAGAAGGTGATAACAAATGAATAAAAAAGAAGTGAAGATAATTGGTATTGTTGGTAGTTTAAGAGAAAAGTCATATAATAA
>DUWA01000071.1 GCA_012840755.1 Mycoplasmatota bacterium
AATAAGTCTTTTAAAAACTTCTCTAATCGATAAATTTCAATATACCTATTACCCTTACACCTTTAAAATTATAAAAAGGAAGATTATGATCAAAACTGATATTTTACAAAAACTAAAGAAAACTTATACCTAAATTATATCAAGATAAAATTAAATATAAAAATAAATGGAAACAATATATCTATACCGGTGGGAAGAAGATTCATATAAACAAATTAAGACTATGATATAATATTTAATAGGAGGGGTTCTATGGAATTTAATTATTATAAGTGGTTATCATATATAATAGCATTTGTAGGTTTTTTTGTAGGAATAGGAATGAATACACATTTCGGTTATATGATAATGTGGATATGTTGGTTAATAACATTGTTTATATTTGTAATCATATATTGGCTCGGTGATATAAAACAACAAGTAGTAGATATAAAAGAAATAATCAAGAACAATTCTCAAAAATAGAGTTGTTTTTTGTTGTGTAAAGGTTACTAAATATGATAGAATCATTTAAAATTAATAATGATAAGACAATAGAATTTATTTATAAATTATAAAATCCCAATTCAATATAAACTCAAAATGGGATTTTAATTTTTAAAATGTATTATCTTTATTTGATTAGTCATTAGTTTCTTTATTGTACAGTTATAATTCTTTTCTTAATTGTTTCATTTCCACTTGAATCCTTAGCAGTATAAGTAATTGTATACCTTCCTGCTACAGCAAGTACTGATCCTTCTACTTTCAGTTCAGGTGTTTTTCCGGAATTGTCTGTAGCTGTAACACCAGTATTAAGATTTAAAGATGCGACAGCTGAAACAGGTATTGTTGAATCTGCTGGTACATTAAGTATTGGGGCTGTACTATCTTTTACAATAACCGTTCTGTATGCTATATTAGCAATACTATTTTCATTAGACCATTTATATTTTATAATGTATTTTTCTTCTTTATTTAAAGGTATTTTACTAACAACCTGTTCTTTTGTTAAATCATATATTTCTACATTAATATCAGAATTTACATCTCCATTTTTAAAATATGATGTATACCCTAAATCAACATAATCTCCAGTAGAATTTAACTCAACATATTCAAATGTTTTTCCTTTTAACTCAATAGTAGGTATCTCATCTGCAATTTCTTTTTCATATTCTAACATGTCATCAGAAATAGTTACTTCGTAATTAAACCCATTCTTAATTTTAGTTACCTTAATTAATGTCTCGTCAGAAAATAATAAATTTGTTTTAGGATTAGTAATATTTTTATCAATATGACCACTATCTTTTAATTGTCCTAAAGATAAATATAATATTTCTCCTTCTTTTTGTGGAACATTAAAAATATTTTCAGATACAAAATTCATTGCACCAAGCTCAATATTTTTAATTTGTATTTTATATACTTCATCATTACTTTCTTTTAACGTTTTATCAATTATAGGAAATAAAATAAGTGCTAACACTCCAAGTATAACAATTACACCCATTAATTCTGGTAAAGTAAAACCTTTTTTATTATTCATCATATCACCTTTACTATCTATACAAATATTATAACATAAAATTAAAAAAAAATATTAGATAACTAATATTTTTCAATAAATTCTATTAATAATTCTTTTGGTACATATCCTGTGTTTTTAGCAACCATTTCACCATTTTTAAATAGTATTAAAGTTGGTACTG
Organism: Mycoplasmatota bacterium; assembly: GCA_012840755.1. Classification (GTDB taxonomy): domain Bacteria; phylum Bacillota_I; class Bacilli_A; order RF39; family UBA660; genus DUWA01. Next base: position 1,695 of record DUWA01000071.1, read on the forward strand.
ACATTACTCCAAATTGACGTGCTATTTCTTCACATTTATCAATATCTACCTTTACTATAGAAACACCTGATCTTTCTTCAGCTATTTCATCTAAAACTGGAGCTAACATACGACAAGGTCCACACCATGTTGCGAAAAAATCAACAAGTACTTTTTCACCTTTTATTAACTCATTAAAATTTTCTTGTGTTGCATCAATTATCTTCATTTACCTCACCCTTTCATATTTTTCTATTAAACTATTAAAGTTATCAACATCTATTTTTCCTTTAATCTCTAATACTTTTAAAGAATCAACTGTTATTATTTTGTGCTTTAAAAATAAATCTAAAACCTCATAATTAAATTTTTTAGAATCATCTATAGTTTTATATTTTTCTTTTAACATATTAAATTCTTCTACCATTTCATTAGTATTTTGAATAAAACCAGTTAAAACAGGTGTCTCATTTAAAATTTTATTTTTATAATTCGAATTATTTAAGTAATTAACATTAAAAATTGGAAATGAACTTATATATAAAACTATAAAAATTATAAAATAATAATGTAGTACTCCAACTACTGCTCCACACAATTTCGATGGTATGCTAAGAATAAATGTCGCTCTTAGTATTTTTTCAAACACAGAAGTTGCTAGCATAACTACCCTTAGTATTACCATTAATACTGAAAATACAAGTAAAAACGCTATTATTTCATACAACAATATATTTAATGATGTAACTCCTTTAAAAATGCCATCAAAATTAATAAATGGTAAATTCTTATACATAACTGCAGAAACAGTATTTTTTAATAAAAATGATAAAATAATTACAAGTGCAAATCCTAAAAACGAAACTGTTTCTTTTAAAAATCCTCGCTTAAAACCAATTATCCCACCAAATGCAAGAATAACCAGTATTGCTAAATCAACAATATTCAAGTTATCACCTTCCTATTTAATTATATTATAAAATTAGCAAAAAATAAAGTAATTTGCCATTTTTTGTGATAAAATACCTATAGGAGGAGAATATGACTATAACATTAAAAGTAAGTGAAAATACAAAACAAAAAATGATTGAATATTTTGCTGATAAAAAAAGATCTAAAACTCCTGATTATGCTATTTTTCAAGCAGATGAATCAGATACAGTTGTTACTTTATATCAATCTGGAAAAGCTGTGTTTCAAGGGGTATCAGCAGATATTGATGCACAAATGTGGAAAGAAATAGAACAAAATCTTAATCCTGGAAAAAAAATTGAAATGTCAAATAGTGAAGATAAAAAGAAAAAAGAAAAAGAATTAATAGTTATTGATTATAAAATCTATAATGCGAGTACTATTGGATCTGATGAAGTTGGAACTGGAGACTTTTTTGGCCCAATAGTTGTAAGTGCTGCTTATGTGAATAAAGAAAATATAAGTTTTCTAGAAGAACTAGGTGTAAAAGATTCTAAAAAAATGACAGATCAAAAAATACTAGAAATAGTTCCTAAAATTATAAAAAAAATACCATATAAAAGTTTAATATTTTCTAATAAAGAATATAACGACAAATATAGTGAAGATATAAATATGAATAAAATTAAAGCTATTCTTCATAATAAAGTTTTACTTGGCTTAACTAAAGAAGAAAATAACTATGACTATGTTGTAGTTGATGAATTCGCTAAACCATATGTTTATTATAATTATTTAAAAGATACTAGTGAAGTATATAGAAAAATAACATTCATGACTAAGGCTGAAAGTAAATGCTTATCTGTTGCTTGTGCTTCACTTATAAGTAGATATATATTCTTAAAAGAATTTGATAAATTAGGCCAAACAGTTGATGAGTTTTTACCAAAAGGCGCTGGTGATAAAGTTAACGAAGTAGCACTTAAAATAGCTGCTAAATATGGAATAAATAAACTAAATGATATAGCAAAAATTAATTTTAAAAATTATCAAAAAGTTTTAGACATGATTGATAAAAAATAATTTTTAAAAAAATATTAACAAAAAAAGCATTTGTGATTTTAAAAGGTTCTATAATATTTGGTGTGGATGAGAAATCCATGCCTTTTATTTTTATATAAATAAAAGAGACAATATAAATCATCTTTGATACAATGTAAGTGTCTAACAAACATTGAAAGGATTGATTTATATGTCTCTATCTAATTCTATACTAAAATCTCTAAATTTGAAAGATATTAATATAAAATTTTATGATAATTTCATTTCTGAAGTCACTATTAAAGATAAAAGGTCGTTGGTATATCACGCTTACCTATCTTATATTCCTGATTATTGTCCTAAATGTGGTACTTTAATGGATAATAACATTGTTAAACATGGCTTTAAGCTATCTAAGATTAAACTTCCTTCCGTTTCTAAATTAAATACTTACTTATTTCTTGATAAACAAAGATATAAATGTAGACATTGTAATAAAACTTTTACTTGTATTACTAATGAAGTCAATTATTCTTGTTTTATTTCCAACAATACTAAGA
>DUWA01000011.1 GCA_012840755.1 Mycoplasmatota bacterium
ACTTTTATTAAATTTTATTTTATAAAACATCCCCCAGAAAAAATCCTTTTTTCTTCTTCTGTTATATGTCTCTTCTACACCAAGTCTAACATGTAGTTCGCTAAAAGTTATTTCGGTAGCATTTTTTTCGTTTTTATCATAGACGCGCATCCTAACAAAATCTTCACCTGAGTACTTGTGGCGTGTGTATTTACCAATTTTTTTGAATAAACCAGAGTTTTCAAAATCTTCTCTGCTTATAAATTCACTTCCTTCATAAGTAGCCTCCTTATCAAAATTATTGATTATCTTTGATACAACGTTTTTTTTAAACTGTGGTCTCATTTTTTTCTTTATTGAGTCTATTCTAGGTGAATATGATACTAGGGTTAAAAGTGCTGGTACAATTAAAAAAAGAGAAAAATAGAATCTATATTCTTTGTAATTATAAAAAAAATAGGCAAATACGCTTATCAAAGTTATAACCCATACTATATAAATGAATTTGTATGAGTTTAAAAGCAAATTGATACGTTTTCTTTTTTTATTTAAAGATGGAATATAAGGTAAAATTTCTTTTTTATAATGATTTTTAAATTCTTGTATCTTATCCATTAATTAACACTACCAATCTCTATATTTTCTTTTTCATTAGTGTCTATCTTATAAAACTCAACTTTTTTAAATCCAAAGATTTTAGCAATTATATTACTAGGGAACATTTCTCTTTTATTGTTATATGAATTAACACTTGAATTATAAAATCTTCTCGCGGCACTTATTTTTTCTTCTACTTCATTTAAAGATTTCATTAACTTAATATATAAATCACTAGATTTCAATTCTGGGTAGGCTTCTACTGTAGCAATTAACCTGTTCATATTATCTAAAACATTATTACTCTCTTTAATCTTTTCTTCGATACTATTACTATTATTAAAAACTTTTCTAGACTTAGCTAGATTTTCAAATATCTCTTTTTCATGTTTTGAATATCCCTTAATTACATTAACTAAATTAGGAATCAAATCAAATCTTAACTTTAAATTAACATCAATACTTTGATAACTTTCCTTAACTCTATTTCTTTTTTTAATTAGACTATTAAATTGAGCAGTAACAAAAACTAAAATTATTGCTAAAAATATGGAGGCCGCTATTAAATACTCCATCAAATCACCTTCTTTTACAGTGATATTACAAGCATATATCTACGATGTTTATTGTTGTTATCTGCGTTTTTTTTGGTGAAAATGAAATCAACCCTTATACCCTCTATTAAGGGAAGGTATCCCTAATATGTCAGTTAGGAAAAAGGGTGCCATCCATATCTTGGCAACAAACAATGAACTGGCTCCTTAGCCATTTTTAATTTCTCTTTTATAGTATATTTCATATACAAAAACCCCCATTTATTGTAACATTTTCAGTCCAATAAATGAGGGTAGTATCAAAATCATTGGTGGGGCTGAAGGGACTTGAACCCCCACGGTTACCCGCCAGATTCTAAGTCTGGTGCGTCTGCCAATTCCGCCACAGCCCCGTGGTGCTGGCTAAAGGACT
>DUWA01000072.1 GCA_012840755.1 Mycoplasmatota bacterium
ATTTTGAGAAATGTATTATATAGTAAAAAGGTTTACATCATTTAAAATATTCATTTTGTTTAATATATAAAAAAACCGTTTCTATGTACTAGAAACGAGGTTTTTATATGTCTAGATTATCTTATGATAAAAAGATACATTATATGTGTTCATGGTGTTCAATATTTATGTTGTTTAATTGATATACATGGTTATGATATTTTAAGAACTAATAGTAATAGGTATTATGACAAATTTATTAAACAAGATACAATAGATAAATTTTTAAATAATAATGAATCTATTTGGAGTGTTTCATTAGATATTGGTCTGCCTAGGGATGGAATGCTACATAATTGGGTTAAAAAATATAAGATGACGGTCAACTATGTCAAAAGTAACAATAAAAAAAGAAAAGGAAACCATTGAAAAAGAAAACAAAAGATTAAAAGAAGAAAATGAATATTTAAAAGTGGAACTAGAATACTCAAGAAAATTGAGAGCCGTTGTTCAAGCAAGGAAGAATCAACAACAGAAGAAAAAGTAAGTGTTGTTAGTGAACTTCGGTTAAAATATGATTTAAAGATTCTTCTAACAATATCTGGATTAACTAAATCTACATATTACTATACTTTAAGTAAAGTTAATAAAGATGAGAAAAATAAAGAAATAATAGATAAGATAAAGGAAATATTTATTAATACTAAAGAAAGATATGGATATCGTAGAATTACTTTAGAACTTAGAAATCAGGGATACAAAGTAAATCATAAAAAAGTTTATAGAATAATGGCAATATTAGGTTTAAAACCATTAAAAAGAAATAAAAGAAAATATTCTTCATATAAAGTAAATGTTGGTAAAATTCCAGATAATTATATTAACCGTTAATTCTATGCAAATAAACCAAATCTAAAATGGCATACTGATGTTACAGAATTTAATTTGCGTGAAGAAAAGATTTTTTTCATCTCCAATTTTAGATGGTTTTAATAGAGAAATAATATCTTATAATACTTCTAAGTCTCCTAATTTAGAACAAATAAATGATATGCTTAATAAAGGTTTTAAAAACAAAAATTTAGAAGGATAGATATTCCATTCTGATTAAAGATTGTATTATCAACACCAATCATATCAATAAAGATTAAAAAAACATGGTATTATTCAAAGTATGTCTAAAAAAGGAAATAGTATGGATAATGGAATTATGGAAAATTTCTTTGGGTTTATTAAAACAGAAATTTTTTACGACAAGAATATAAATATAAGAATATTGATGAATTAATAATAGCAATAGATGACTATATTAATTATTATAATAATGATAGAATTAAAACAAAATTAAAAGGACTGTCTCCTATAAATTACAGGCCACAATCCTCTAATTAAAAACTATTTATAAACTGTCCAATTTTTGGGGTTCAGTTCACACCAACACTATTTAACAAAGAACCTATATTTTTTCCATTTAATCAAATTTTATACTACTGTAATCAATCTTTTTTTTGTAGTTTTATTTCCAGAATTATCTGTTGCTGTATAGGTTAATATATATTTACCAGCAATATTGGATAACTGACTGTTGACAGTTATTGAAACATCTTTATTAGAATTATCTGTAATAACTACATCTGATAACGGATTATATGATAAAGCCTGTTCAATCGTAATAGTAGTGTTTTCAGGGAAAGTAATCTTAGGTGGTTTAGTATCATTTATAATTACTGTTCTAACTGCTTTTGACAAATTGTTGTTATAATTAACTGTATAATTAATAGAGTATGTATTAAATTCATTAGTATTTACTTTACTTACCTCATTTTCACCTTGTTTTATTTGGGTATATACATAATCAGTTATATCAACACCATCTACAGTTTTAGCAATAACACCTAAATCATTATATTCTTCATTTATTTCTGAATAGGTTATATAATTACCATTTAATATTATTATTGGAGCATTAGGATTAATTTCAGAATTATAATCTTTTGTTCCACTTTCTAAATCTACATTTATTTCATATGAATTTTTTATTCTTCTTATTATTACATTAGTGTCGTTTGGGATTATTGTATTATCAAGCGGATTCTTAAGATTTACAACCAAATAACCTTCTTGTTTTAAGCTTCCAATTGTTATTACAGCTTCTTTTCCTATTTCTGTAGGTAAAAATCTAACATTTTTGGTTGACCAATCACTTGCAGCTTTTTTTATATTATTAATTTGAATGTTAAGAGCATCTTTTTTGCTTTCTTTCATAGAATTATTTATCTTTGGAAAAATAATTATGCTTATAATTGCCAAAATGATAATTGATGCTAATATTTCAATAAGTGTAAAACCTTTATTATTCTCCATATATATCCTCCGATTATATATAATTATAATTTAGTTAGTAATTTATGTCAAACAAAAAGAAAATAAATACTTGTTTATTTTCTTCTATAGATATTAATAGTACTAAAAGAATTTTATAATCATGAATATTAGTGCTAAAAGAAATAATAAACTTAAAATAATTCCATTAATTATATCTTCTTTTTTTGATTTATATTTAATACCCACTGCTTTTGTAATTAA
>DUWA01000073.1 GCA_012840755.1 Mycoplasmatota bacterium
TGCGATTTTACTGTGTTACTGTACCCTATATAATAATTAGAGCCTAGAACAGTAAATGGAACATTTTTATTTGAAACATTAAGTTTAGATTTTACTATATCTAAATATGAATAATTTTCATCATCTTCCCAAACTTCTAATTTAACTATTTCTACATATTCACCATACTCTGCTTCTATTTCTTTTAAAAATTTTTCCTCTTTAGCACAATGTGGGCAACCATCACCATGAAAAAAATAAATTGTTAGTTTTTCACTATTTATTTCTTTACCCAATATATCTGCAACAATATCATCATATTCACTTTTTGCTGATACAAAAGGAATAGTTAAAAATATAAATAAAATTATTATAAAAATTTTTTTAAACTTCATCATTAAACTCCTCTATGCTATTTATAATTTCTGTTTTTGAAACCTCACCATCTATTCTTTTTAAAATATTGTCATCATTATCTAAAAATATATATACTGGTACAACATCCTTAACATTATATTTTGTTACTTCATGTTCATCCATATCTAAATCATAATCTATATATGTAATACCGTCATACATTTTTTCAATTTTTCTCCATCTTGATTTCATAACAATACAACCACTACACCACATTGCATTAATTCTAATTATTTTCATATAATTCACCTCTATTTACTCTTTAAATGATTATAACACTTATCAAAAGCTGCTAAAAAAGTATCTATTTCTTCCTTAGTTGTTAAATGAGATAAACTAATTCTAATACTTGATTCAGCCCTTTTGTTATCTTTTGTAAGTGCGTATACTGCTTTTGAAACACTATTAGTGTTTGAACATGCTGTTTGTGTAGAAACATATATATGATAGTTTTCTAAATCACGTAACAAACTTTCTGGTTTTACTCCAACTAAACTTATATTTAATATATGTGGTACACAGTGTTCATTACTATTAATATAAACATCATTGTATTTTAATAAATTATCTTTCAAATAAATATTTAAATCTTTTACAAGTTTATATTTATCATTAATATCAGAAACCGCCAATCTTAAAGCTTTTGATATTGATGCAATCAAAGCTACTGCTGGAGTTCCGCTCCTATATATTGTTGTACTTTTTCCACCGTGTATAATCGGTTCTAGTTGAACTTTATCTTTTTTTACAAGACAACCTATTCCTTTTAATCCATAAAATTTATGAGCTGAAAAACTGATTAAATCAATATTTTTTATATCTATATCAATTTTTCCTATTGATTGTGTCATATCTACGTGTAAAAAACACTTTGAGTTTGATTTTACAATTTCTGCGATTTCTTCAATTGGTTGAATTATTCCTATTTCACTATTTACAGAATTAATTGATATTAAAATAGTTTCATCTTTGATAAGTGCTTTTAAATGATTTAAATCAACAATTCCAAATTCATTAGTCTCAACAAAATCCACATCATACCCTTCATTTAGCAAATAATTGATAGGCCCATATATTGATGAATGTTCGAATCTTGTAGTAATTATATGCTTACCTCTATTTTTATATTTTAAACATATTCCTTTTATAGCAAGATTATTTGACTCACTTGAACCTGACGTATATATAATTTCATTTGAATTAACTTTTAATAATTCAGCAATTTGTTCAGTTGCTTGATCAATTAAGTTTTTTGATTTTATTCCTAATTTATGTAAAGAATTTGGATTGCCAATAAAGTCTAAACTAACTTTATTAAAAGTATTTAAAACTTCTACATCTACAGGAGTAGTAGCTGAATAATCTAAATATATCATTATTATCACCTTTTAAAATTATAACACTTATTTTAAACTTACACAATTATAAATAATTTAATAAAATATGTTGGCAAATTCTATTATTTTTTGATAAAATAATATTGTGTCCACGTAGCTCAGCAGGATAGAGCAATCCCCTCCTAAGGGATAGGCCGTTGGTTCGACTCCAATCGTGGACGCCATTTGCCGATTTAGTTTAGTGGTAAAACAGATGCATGGTAAGCATCAGAGGACAGTTCAATTCTGTCTTTCGGCACCATTAGAGTTTCACTTGAGCTCTCTAAATGCTTTAGAAGCCAAGTTTAATAAGTAAAATCACTGAGTTAATAAAGTGATTTTTTGTTTAATTTGATTTCTACAGTAGTATGAGATATTTGTATCTTCCTTTTTTCTAAAAATTTTTATTCATTTTAAATCTCCACTAATCATTTTAACATATATCAGATGTAACTTAAACTGTTTTATTATATAACAA
>DUWA01000074.1 GCA_012840755.1 Mycoplasmatota bacterium
GTAATTATTTACTTTAACATATTGATTACTTTATTTTTACTAACAGCTAAATATGTTGTTTTTAAATTATAAAAAAAAACACCTAATTATAGTATTTTAATCACAACTTTTCATTGTGTTTACTACAAATAAGTGTATTTTAAAATTATTATTTATTAGATAAAATATTCTTTTTTTCTTTCAATTTTTCTTCATATTTATCTTTTAATATATATATATCTTTACTACTCATAAAAACTATTACTGCATTTTCATATTGTAATAGTTTATCAGATTCATCAAATGTTATATGATCTCCATTATTTAATTTATCAAGAATTAAATTATAGGTAACATCATCATAACCAATTTCTTCTCTATCAACACCTACATCCATAACATATGCTTTATCTGCTAAATTTAAGGCATCAGCAAACTCTTGTGCAAATTCTTTAGTTCTAGATAATGTATGTGTTTTTAAAATAGCTATTATTTTCTTATCTGGATACTTTTGACGTGCTCCTTTAATTGTAACTTTTACTTCTGTTGGATGATGAGCATAATCATCAATAGTTACTATATCGTCTATTACATTTTCTTTAAATCTTCTTTTGGCACCTTTGAATGTTTTTAAATATTTAGCAACTTCTTTTGCTTCTAATCTTTCATAATAGCAAACACCAATAACTGCTAAGCAATTTAAAAGCATATGTTTACCATAAAGAGGTAAGTCAAAATGCCCATAATAATTACCTTCAATAATAACATCAAAACTGGTCCCAGTATCCGAATATTCTACATCTTTCGCAACAATGTCGTTATCTTCCCCAACACCATAGAAAAATATAGGTTTACTAACTTCCATGCTTCTTGTATATGGGTCATCTCCACATGCAATTACCATTTTTTCAGCTTTATTAGCATAACTTTGATATGCATCAATAACATCTGATATATTTTTATAATAATCGATGTGATCTAATTCGATGTTTGTAATTATTGCATAACTAGGATTATATTCTAAAAAATGACGCTTATATTCGCATGCTTCAAGTGCAAAATACTTGTTTTCTTTATTAGCATATCCGGTTCCATCACCAATAAGATAATTACAACCCTTAATATTTTTTAAAACATGCGCCATTAATGATGTTGTTGTTGTTTTCCCATGACATCCAGAAATCCCAATTGTCGTAAACATTGTTGTTAGTTTTCCAACCATTTGTTGATATGTATATATTTTAAGTCCTAAATTTTTAGCTTTTAATATTTCAATATGATCATCTTTAAAAGCATTTCCTTGGACAATAATCATACCTTCTTTTATATTGTCTTCATTAAATTCATAAAATGGAATGTTTTTTTCTATTAAAGCATCAACAGTAAAAAAATGATCTGGTTTATCACTACCTTGAACTTCATAACCAAGTTCTTTCATAATTTGTGCAAGTGCACTCATTCCAGTTCCCTTTATTCCTACAAAATGATACATATTATCATCTCCTTATTGATATTATACAACAACTAGGCTAAAAAGTTAATAAGAAATGAAACTAAAATTATAAGTAATATGAGAGGAAAAACAAACAAAGATTATATTGTGTTTATTTTATTCCTTTTTTCTTTTATTTTATTTTTATTTCAAGTTATTATTTTTATAAGTATAATTTTCACCCCAACTTATTAAAATAAAAACAACAATATTTGAACTTTAATATTGTTGATTTTTTATTAAATAGTTATTCTACGTATTCAAACTCATAGTCTAATATACGAACTGTATCTCCTTCTTGAGCACCAAGTTCTCTTAATTTATCATCTATTCCATATTTTCTTAATCTATTAGCAAATCTAAAAGCTGCTTCATCAGTAGAAAACTTAGTCATCCTCAATAATTTTTCTATTTCTTCTCCAGTTATAACCCATACGTCATCTTCTTTGTATATTCTAAATGGTTGCTCTTTCTTAAATTTATAAAGTACATGACTTTCAAATTTTTCTTCTTCATATAAAGGTTGTTTTTCAATTTTATCTAACATATTAGATAGTTCTTGAATTACATTACTTAAACCACTATTTTCGAGTGCTGATACATTAAAAACTTTTATATCTTTAAACTCTTTTTTAAACCTATCTAAATTATCATTTGCACTTTCTATATCCATTTTATTAGCAATAACAATCTGTGGTTTTTCCATTAATTTCGGATTGAAAGTAGAAAGTTCATTATTTATTATTTTGAAGTCTTCAATAGGATCTCTCCCTTCAAAACCACTCATATCTATTACATGAGCTATAATTCTAGTTCTTTCAATATGTTTTAAAAATTGATCTCCTAAACCTTCACCCAATGATGCTCCTTCAATTAAACCTGGCATGTCTGCTACCACAAATGATTTTCCTTCTTGTGCTCTAACAACACCTAAATTTGGTGTTAAGGTTGTAAAATGATATGCTGCAATTTTAGGTTTTGATGCTGATATTTTAGAAATAATTGTTGATTTCCCTACACTTGGCATACCAACAAGTCCAACATCAGCTAAAAGTTTTAATTCCACTTTAACTTTTTTATATTCACCTGGTTCGCCATTTTCAGCAAAGCTAGGAGCTGGATTACTTCTTGTAGCAAATGCAATATTTCCTCTTCCGCCTCTTCCACCCTGTGCTATAATAGCCTCTTCACCCTTTTTAGTTAAATCAGCTATTATTAAGTTAGTTTCTAAATCGGTTATTATTGTACCTTGTGGAACTTTAATAATAATATCTTCAGCTCCTCTACCATGTTTTCCTTTGCCTTCACCGTTTTGTCCTTTGTTACCTTTTATTATTCTATTATATCTTAAGTCAACTAATGTATTAAGTCCTTCATCAACTTTAAATATAATATTACTCCCTTTTCCTCCGTTTCCACCAAATGGTCCACCCATTGCTATATATTTTTCACGCCTAAATGCCATACAGCCGTTACCGCCATCTCCAGCATATAATTCTACAATTACTTCATCTATAAACATATTATCACTCTTTTCCTTTTGATATTATACACTATTGTAACTATTTAAAACAATATTTTAGTATTATTTAGTATTTTAAATTATCATAAAAATAAACTGTTTATTATAAGTTATAAAAGAAAATACTAAAGATAAAATATATTTTAATTTAGTTTTATTATCTTTCTTAACTTCTATTCAATTATAACATATAATGCTATTTAAAAGTGTTTTTTGTTAATAAATAAAAAAACTCATATGAGTTTTTATCTTATATATTATATTAAAAAAAATTATAAACTGCTTTTAGCCCTCCCCCTTTTTATTCTTTTACTTTTTAAAATATAACATAAAAATTATTTGAAATCAAACCACAAAAAAAATAGATTTTTAATCTATTTTGTAGGATAAATACTAACTTGTTTTTTATTTCTACCAACACGTTCAAATTTTACATAACCGTCTACTTTAGCATACACTGTATCGTCTGATCCGATTCCAGCATTTACACCAGGATATATTTTAGTTCCACGTTGACGATATAATATTGATCCACCCGAAACAAACTCACCATCAGCAGCTTTAGCACCTAATCTTTTAGCTTTTGAGTCACGACCATTTTTTGTAGATCCTTGACCTTTTTTATGTGCAAATAATTGAATATTTAATTTCATTAATTTTAACATGGAATTACACCTCCTCATTTATTTTAATATTTTTATTATATTGTTTTTCTAATTCTTTTAGTAAATCAACCATGTTTTCGAGTAAAACAGCAGTTTCTTTTGTATGTTTTAATATATCAATTTTTAAATAACCATCTTTTTCTTCATATTTAATAGCATTCTCATCAAACCTAATTATAGCATTAATTGTAGAAATTGCTAATGTAGAAACAGAAGCACATACAATATCAAAACCTTGTTCACTATAGCCAGCATGACCTTTTATTGTAATATTATCTTTTTTAACATTAATTTTTATCATAAATTATTTAACTTCAATTGATTTTATTACAACTTTAGTATATGGTTGACGGTGTCCTTGTTTTTTACGATATTTTTTCTTTGGGTGATATTTAAAAATTATAATTTTTTTGCTTTTTCCATGTTTTTCAAGTTCAGCTGTAACAACTGCTCCTTCAACATATGGACGTCCTGTTTTTCCATCAGCCATCAATACTTTATCAAACACGATTGTACTTCCAGCTTCACCATCTAGTTTTTCAACATATAAAACAGTTCCTTGTTCAACATAATATTGTTTTCCACCCGTTTCAATAATAGCTTTCATTTTTCTAACCTCCTTTTGTAATAATCTAAGACTCGCCATCAAGGTACATTAAGTTTTAAAACCTTTTCTGTGCGGTTGTAGAGTAGAGGCTCTACACAATATAGAATTTTATCACATATTATCTTCAAAGTCAAACTTTTTCCTTAAAATTTCTTTCTCAGTATAAATTTTATTTTCAGTATAAAACAAATGTGAATAATCTCTTTTCATCTTTTCA
>DUWA01000075.1 GCA_012840755.1 Mycoplasmatota bacterium
ATATTATATATATAGACATTACTATTATAAAAATAATTAAAAGTAACAATAAGATGTTTTTGTATTTTATTCTAACCCTTTTTTTAGGTTTTATAACTTTTCTTACAGTAGTTTTCTTTTTTATACTAGTATTTTTTTTTGAATTATTCTTTTTAGGTTTAACCCTTTTTTTACTACTATTTTTTGATAAATTGTAATTCCTATTGTTCACTTTTATCACCTTTTATTCTACAAATTCTTGTTCTATTTTAATTTCTATATTATATTTTTCTAAAATTTCTTTCTTTATTTCATTTATTAATGATTTAACATCATTAAAAGATGCGTTACCTGTATTTATAATAAAATTTGCATGCTTTTCACTAACCTTAGCACCGCCAATACTTTTCCCTTTATAACCTATTTCTTCTATTAATCTACCTGCATAATCATTAATTGGATTTCTAAATACTGAGCCCGCACTTGGATATTCTAATGGTTGGGTTAAAAGACGTCTTTGTTTACGATCCTCCATAACTTCTTTTATAGCTTCTGGTTTTCCTTTTTTTAGTACTATTGTCGCCTCTAAACATATGTATCCTGGATTTTTTTGTAAAAACGAATCACGATAATGATAGGCTAAATCTTTATTATACATCTTTTTAACTTCTAAATCAGGAGTTAATACTAATATTTCACTTACAATATACCCCATATCAGTATTATAGGCTCCAGCATTCATATAAACAGCACCACCAACGGTACCAGGAATTCCTGCTGCAAATTCAAGACCAGTAAGACCATAATTAGCAACCTTATGTGCTAATTTCATAATGCTATATCCAGCTCCAACCGTAATTATTGTGTCATTTATATCTAGGTTATTAAACTCATTTAATTTAATTATTATTCCATCATAAAATTCGTCGGTAAATATAAGGTTAGAACCATTACCGATAACTTTATATTTTATGTTATTTTCTTTTATGTATTTTATAAGTCTAGTTAATTCTTGAATATCACTCGGATATATAAGACAAGCCACTTCTCCACCAATTTTATAAGTGGTATGTTTTTTCATTGTTTCATTATATACTATTTTTCCAACTTTTAATTTTGCTAATTTCTCTTTCATTGTTACTCCCTATCTACTAATGCTTTAATTGTTTCATATATAACTGTAGCACTTGATTTTACATTAAATTGTTCAAGATTTTGTTTTATATCATGGGCAATTGTTGGATTTTTTAAAACGTAATCAATTTTATCCGCTAACAACTCCCCTGTCAAATTTTTCTCTTCTATTAAAATTGCTGCATCTTTTTCTACCAAATCAATTGCATTTTTATATTGATGATTATCCGGCACATACGGACTTGGTATTAAAATTGATGGCAGTTTTAAAGCAATTATTTCACTTAAAGTCGATGCTCCTGCTCTACTTACAATTAAATCAGTTTTTTTCATAATTCTAGTCATATTGTCAATGTATGGAACTACAAACACATTTTTAGGGAATTTATTTTTTGATACTGATTCATATGAATCTTTTCCAGTTACAAATAAAACCTGATATGGTTTGTTATCAAATAAATTCATAGTATTTATTAATAAATTATTAATTTTTTCACTACCTAATGATCCCATAACAATTAAAACTAATTTAGATGTTTCATTTAACCCTAATTCTGACTTTGGCATAGGAACAGTACTTAAAGCATTTTCACTACACGGATTACCTGTAAATATCGTTTTATATTCAGGAAAAAATTTCATACTTGATTTAAATGAAATCCCTATCATATCAGCATGATTACTTAAAAATAAATTACATTTTCCTGGAATACTGTTTTGCTCGTGAATAAACGTTTTATATCCTAATCTTTTAGCAGCATATATAACAGGTCCTGTTACATATCCACCTACCCCAATAACTATATCTGGTTTAAAATTCTTAATAATTTTTCTACATTCTCTATAGCTAGATAACATCTTTTGTATAGTTTTAAAGTTTTTAAATATCTTTTTTCTATTAAAACCGTATATTTCAATAGTTTTGAAAGGAATACCATATTTAGGTATTATATCTTTTTCCATTCTATTATGTGTTCCAATATATAAAAACTCACTATCTGGTTCTTTTTCTTTTATTTTATTTATTATAGCTAAAGCTGGGTATATGTGTCCGCCTGTTCCTCCGGCGCTTATTATTACTCTCATGATAGCCTCCCTTTTTAATAAATATATTATATCATAATAATATTCAAGTTGAAATAAATTTAGAATATG
>DUWA01000076.1 GCA_012840755.1 Mycoplasmatota bacterium
ATCAGTAATATCAGGATTAAATCGGCAACTCATTAAAAATTTATTAAAGAACCAAGCTGGAATTCCTCTTTGACATTTATAACTTTTGTTTGCGACATAAGTAAAATAATTACCCAGTTCCTTTCCAGGGCATAATATAGCACCATTAATTTTTTTGCTATTTGAATCCGTTAATGCAATCAAATATCGAATATCTTCAGTAGTTATATCAATTTCTGAAAATATTTGTTCTGGTATTTGAGGACTATATTTTCCTAAATCGACAGTTGGAGATTCTTGTACTTTAACTTCAAGTAATTGACTTGGTAAATCAGGATATCCACCAACTAATAATTCGTTTTCCAATAAGGTATATCCTATTTTTTCGGATACAATTCTTTCCAATTCTTGCCCCTTTATTTTAGTTGAATCACTTTTAAGTTCAACTCCTATTATTTCATTTTTGACAATATCAAATAAGTCATCTATCTTAATAATTTTTTCAACTATAGGTTTATCATGAATTGAATCAATAGACATAATTTGAATGTTGTTAATAGAATTAAAATGTAGTCTTTCGTTATTTTTAAAAAGAATAGGTATGTCTTGATTTAAAATTTCATCTCTCTTTGATTGATTTATAATCAATTGATGTTTTATTGTTGGAACACCAAATTTTCCAAAATTTTTTGTAATATAATCCGGTGTTAACAATAATATTTCCACTATTTTGTTATTATCAACTTTTACCATAAGATATCTTATATTATTACATGTAAGTATTTCACCAGTATTTTTATATTTAATAAGTGGCATGTTAGAATCAGGAATTCTATTCCAAACTTGCATATTATAATCTTTATTATTTGTAATTATATATGTATCAAGAAATTCTGGTAAAATTCTTGGAAGCCCTTTACCTTTTTCAGTTAATATCTCATATTCGTTATCTTCTAATAAGTCATAATTTTTACTTTCAATTAATGCATTAAAAATAAGTGTTCGAAGGTTAGCTCCATCAGTTCTAGTTTTACCAGTTAGGTGAAATTCATTTCCTATTAATTTAGAAAATATATTTATTAATTCTTCATTATTATTCAACATATTAATATTTCTTGGAACATTATTCATTGTTAATCTCCTCCCAATAATTTTTTATATTCTTTTCGATTTCTTGTTCTAAATGTTCAATGTCTATTTTCTCGCAGTTTGAATTAATTATTTTTTTAACTATTTTAATTATATTTAAAGCTTGTTTACTATTTGGATCTATCATAGGATACTTGTTTAAATATTGAGATACATATCTCCTTTTTCCAGAATATAGTTTGTTTTGAAATGATAAATCGTGATATTCTTCCATAAATTTTGAGTTACAAAGACCAAGTATTAAGAACAGATAATCAGCAGGAATATTTTCTTTAATTGTGATCCAATAACAATTACCATCAACTAAAAATCCATTATCATCGTATAAAAATTTTGATTCAGAACTTATATCTGGAACAACAATTTTTGGTTTATAAAAATCAATTAAATTATGACATACCCAAATTTCAAACCAATCTTTTTTTGAAGTTTCAAAATACTTTCTTTTTTTTAAAATATCCTCATTTTTCATTAAATATTTTTTTACTTCAGGATATTTATTAATGTCTATTGTTAATTGAGTTTCTGAATTTAATATATATGGATATAATATAAATCTTTCTGGTTCTTTTTTTCTACACCACTTCGAAGTGTTTTTGGAAAAAATCATTGGATGAATTAAATCACAATTTTTTATATTAAAATCTTCAATTTTTTTTTGAATAAACACCTTGTCTGCGGTTGTTTTTATACCGACTTTAACATTTGCCCACTCTGATAAATTACAAAATTTCTTTTTATTAATGTGGTCAATATATGTCATTTCATTATTGGTGTTTATTGCCCAAGGTTCACCAGCGTTGTTATGGATGTAACCAAAATTTATTTCGTAATTATGATTATCTTTATTTACTATTCCATCTTTGTTTGATAAAAGTAGATTAAAAATAGAATCATTGTTGTTAATTGATTTAGTTGTTTCGTATATTTTTGCAGAGAAAATAGAATAGTTATCAACAAACAAACTTTTTTCACCTAAAAAAATTGCAGGTAAAACTGATGCTGTGAACATTTTAGAATCGCCCAAATCTAGTATAAATTTTATATTGTAATTTTCAGATAAAAAATTTCTTGAGCAAATTCCAGCTTTGTTATACATAAATTTGTTAGAAGTAATAATACATAATAAACCATCATATTTTAAACTATTTGTAATAGCATTGAAAAAAAGTTGATATAAGTCGAATCGACCATTAACGGAAAAAGTATTATTTTTTTTTCTTTTGTCATTTTCCATATTTTGAGTTCTGACATAAGGAGGATTGGCAATTACTAAATCAAAGTCAATGAATTTATCATAATTCTCAATATAGTCCATATTAAAAGTATTAAGGTGAATATTATATTCATTTAATCTTTCTTTTGCTATTTCTAATTCTTCGTTATTTGTATCTATTCCATACATTTCAAAATTGATGTTATTATTTGATAATTCAATAGCCAATGCGATTAGCAATTCTCCATCACCGCAAGCAGGATCTAAAACTTTAATCGTAGATTTATTTAAGTTGTTCTTAGATTTATACTGATTAACTAATATCTTGGCCATATATGATGATAATTCTGTTGGGGTATAATGAATACCATTATCTTTTATGTATTTTTCTGTCATTTCTGATTTTTTCATAATATACCTCCATAACTAAAATAATTATACCATAATCAAGAGAAGTTTTTCTTGAAGTAAATGTTTTTTATATATTTTTTAAAACTTTACTTTATTTATTCTTTTTGTTAAAATCATACCGAGGAAACAAAATGCTGCGAAAAGATGATTCTTGTCCACATTTTGTCCACGTAACATATAAAATTAGTAATATTTATAATATAG
>DUWA01000077.1 GCA_012840755.1 Mycoplasmatota bacterium
ATTACTATATTAATCTTACTAACCTACTTATGTCTATGCATAGTTATAGGTATGTGCTATAACAGGCACACCTGTATTAACTTACTTGGTTTCAGTTAATCACCTTGAGGGCCATGTTCAAAAAATACTTACATCCTCTTTTTCACCTAACAGAGTTCTCTAAAATGTTTTATATTTTTCTACTCTTCCTCGCAATGGCTTTGTAAATGAATAGATTATAGCATAGATGTATCAATTTGTCAAAAATCACAGATTCATAAAAAAATAATTATTTATGCTCCAAGCCACTTTGACAATGGACACAATTCTATATTCTATTAAAGCATAATTGCTTGCAATGCCTTATAAATAAAGGGAAAAATGCATTTTAAGTTCTTACTAAAAAATTGCGAATATTGTACTAAAAAGGGTATATAGATACCTTTTAGATACTCATCATAAGGTATCCAAAAAGGTATCTAAAGTATATTTCGAAGTTTTCGGAGCATGAAAAAAGCCCGTAATTACTGGGCTTTTACTACTTTCCACAACATTGCTTATACTTCTTGCCACTGCCACATGGACATGTTTCATTTCTACCAATCTTTGAAACTTTCTTAGGTTGAGCTTTTTTTATTTTATTAGAGTCTTCTACTGCATTTCCCTTTATTGTTTGAGTTCTTGTAGTATTTTGTCTTATCTCTGCTCTTAACAGATACATTGTTATTTCTCTATCAATTGTATCTAACATATTATCAAAAAGTTCATAACCCTCTTGAGTATATGCACGTAAAGGATTTTCTTGTCCTATAGCTCTTAATTGAATACCTTCTCTTAAAATTGCCATAGAGTTAATATGTTCCATCCAATGCATATCAATAATTCTTAATGATATTGCTTTTTCAAACTCATTTTTTATATCTTCAGGAACTTCTTTAATTTTTTCTTCATATTCAATAATAATTTTATCATATATAAAGTTTATCAAAGATTCTGGTGCTAAATTTTCTACTTTTTCTAATTTTATTTTGTTTTTTAAAAGTTTTTCATTTATAACTTCAAGTATTTCTTTTATATCATTAGTAGTTAAATTATCGTTTTCATCAACATGATCATAAATCAATTGTTCAATATAATCTCTAAATGTATTTATTATTGTATCATGAATTGATTCATTATCTAATATTTCGTTTCTTCTTTCATATATTATCTTTCTTTGTTGATTTATAACATCATCATATTCAAGTAATGCTTTTCTTATATCAAAATTATTTCCTTCAACTCTTTTTTGTGCAGACTCTATTGATTTAGATATCATTGGATGTCTTATAGCCATATCTCCTTTAAAGCCTAATGTTTGAAGCAATCCTTTTGCTCTATCAGTTCCAAATCTGACCATAAGTTCATCTTCAAACGATACACAGAAAACAGTGTACCCTGGATCACCCTGACGTCCAGAACGTCCTCTTAATTGATTATCGATTCGGCGTGATTCATGTCTTTCTGTTCCTATTACACATAAACCACCTAATTCTTTAACACCCTCACCAAGTTTTATATCTGTTCCTCGTCCTGCCATATTAGTGGATATGGTAACAGCAAACTTCTGTCCTGCATTGGCAATTATTTCGGCCTCTCTGGCGTTATTTTTAGCGTTCAATACTTCATGAGGTATTTTATGTTTCTTCAACATAGAACTTATAAGTTCACTTGTTTCAACTGCAACAGTACCCACTAAAACAGGTTGCCCTGTTTGATATTTTTCTTTTATTGTTTTTACGATAGCACTATACTTTCCTTCCTGAGTTGAAAATATTAAATCCCCATCATCAACTCTAGCTACTGGTTTATTAGTAGGGATTTGAATTACATACATATTATAAATATCTCTAAATTCCTCTTCTTCTGTTTTTGCAGTCCCTGTCATACCTGATAATTTTTTATACATTCTAAATAAATTTTGAAAAGTAATTGTTGCTAAAGTTTTAGTTTCTTCCTGGATTTCAACTCCTTCTTTAGCTTCAATAGCTTGATGAAGTCCATCAGAGTATGCTCTTCCTTCCATTAATCGACCAGTAAAAGGGTCTACAATAACAACTTTCCCGTCTTTTACTACATAATCAAAGTCTTTTTTCATCGAAAAGTTAGCTTTTAATGCTTGATTTATAAAATGCAATAAATGGGCATTTTTTATATCATATAGGTTTTCTATTGCGAAAACATTTTCAGCCTTTTCTATTCCAACTTTATCTAAATTAACAGATTTTGTTTTTTCATCATATATATAACCATTATCTTCTTTTAAAGTTTTGACAAATCTATCAGTCTCAATATATAAATTAGCTGATTTCATACTTCCACCAGATATAATAAGTGGAGTTCTCGCTTCGTCTATTAAAATTGAGTCAACCTCATCTATAATTGCAAAATTTAATCCTCTTTGAACTCTATCTTGAGCTCTAACCACCATATTGTCTCTTAAATAATCGAACCCTATTTCATTATTTGTAGAATACAGAATATCACAATTATATGCTTTTTGCTTTTCATTAGGTGTAAGTTCTCTTAAATTTACTCCAACACTTACTCCTAGCGCATCATATATAGGTCCCATCCATTCGGCATTTCTAGAAGATAGATATTCATTAGTCGTAATTACATGCACTCCTTCTTCAGTAAGGGAATTTAAATAGGCAGGAAAGGTCGTAGTAAGTGTTTTTCCTTCTCCCGTTTTTAATTCAGCAATATTTCCATAATGGATTGCAATGGCTCCCAATAATTGTGTATAAAAAGCTCTCTCGCCAATTGCCCTATATGCTGCTTCTCTTACAACTGCATAAGCCTCAACAATAATATCGTCTAATGTCTCCCCATTTTTTAATCTATCTTTAAATTCTATTTTTTTATTTTTTATTTCTTCATCAGATAATTTTGAAATTTCTTCACTTAATAATTCAATTTGATCTGCTATTTTTCTAAATCTTTCTAATTCCTTATATTCATGATCGAATATTTTTTTTAAAAATTTCATTTGAAGTATCATCCTTTCTCACTATACATCATTTTACCAAAAATACATAAAAAATCATAGTTTTTTTTCTTATATATGAAAAAAAGACTTATAAAAGTCTTTATTTTGATTCTATTATTCCAAAATTATTATCTTTTCTTTTATATATAACACTTAATGTATTGTTATCTATATTTTTAAAAACAAAGAAATCATGTCCAAGTAAATTCATTTGAAGTATTGCCTCCTCTTCGCTCATAGGCTTCATCTCTAGTTGTTTTCTTTTTACTATAATTCCATTTTCTTCTTCTGTATCCTCATTAATAAAATCAATGTTAAACATTGAAACAGTTTCTCTGTTTACTTTTTTACTCATTCTTGTTTTATTTTTTCTAATTTGTCTTTCTAATTTTTCGGAAACTAAATCTATAGCAGAATATAAATCATTCGTTCTAGATTCTGCTCTCAAAATTATTTTTTTCGAAGGTATAGTTACTTCAATTATGTGTTCCCTATTAGCAATTCTAGCTACAACATTAGCTGTTAAGTCACTAGGATTTTCTAAATATTTGTTTAGTTTTCCAATCTTTTCTTCAATGTAACTTCTAATTGATTCAGTAATTTCGATTTTGTCACCACGTATATTGAATTTCATTATATCATCCTCCTTATTATAATTATAACACATTTTTTTAGTTTATTTATATTAATTTTTTTAAATTAAAAAAAGCTTTTTACAGCTTTTAAAATTCACAGTTATTAGGCGTTCTTGGGAATGGTATAACATCACGAATATTTTCAACTCCAGTAATATATATCAATAATCTTTCAAACCCCATACCAAAGCCACCGTGTTTACATCCTCCAAATTTTCTTAAATTAATATACCAATATAGTTCTTCTTTAGGAACACCCATTTCGTCCATTCTTTTTTCTAATATATCAGCTCTTTCTTCCCTTTGACTACCTCCCATTAATTCGCCGGCTCCAGGAACCAATAAATCAACAGCTGCAACTGTTTCATTATCATCATTTAATCGCATATAAAATGCTTTTATATCCTTTGGCCAATCAGTCACAAATACTGGTGAATTAAAATGTTCAGAAGTTAAATATTTTTCATGTTCAGTAGCAAGGTCCTGACCATATTCTGGGGTGTTTTCAAATGCTTTTCCAGATTCTTTTAATATTTTTATTGCTTCTTTGTGCGTGATTTTTACAGCTTTTTTAGAAACAACATTTTCTAGTTTTTTTATTAAACCTTCTTCAACAAATTTATCTAAAAATTCTAGCTCACTTTTAGCATTAGTTAAAACATAATTAATAACATACTTAAGCATTTCTTCTTCTACTTCCATAACTCCATCTAAATCAGTAAAAGCAATTTCAGGTTCAATCATCCAAAATTCAGAGGCATGCGTTTTTGTGTTAGAGTTTTCTGCTCTAAATGTTGGTCCAAATGTATAAACTTTTTTAAATGCTAGTGCAAATGCTTCAGCTTGAAGTTGTCCTGAAACTGTTAATGATGCTTTTTTTCCAAAAAAGTCCTTTTTATAATCTATATCTTTTATTTCGTTTTTTGCAATATTTTCAATATCAAGAGTTGTCACTTTAAACATTTCGCCTGCACCTTCTGCATCACTTCCTGTTATTATTGGCGAATGAAAATAAACATATCCTCTTTCTTGAAAATAATTATGGATAGCTGCTGCAGCAATACTACGTATTCTAAAAACTGCTTGAAACAAATTAACTCTAGGTCTTAAATATGCTTGTTCTCTTAAAAACTCTCTCGAATGTCTTTTAGGTTGAATAGGGTAATCTTCTGGACAATCACCTTCTAATATTATATTACTAGCCTGTATTTCATATGATTGACCCGTACCCTGAGACTCAATTAACTTCCCTTCAACTCTTATTGCAGATCCTACGTGAAATTTATTAATTTTATCAAAATCACTTAATTTGTTATCATAAACTATCTGAATAGATTTAAAATGAGTTCCATCAAAAAAATCAATAAATCCAAATTCCTTTTGTTTTCTATGATTTTTTATCCATCCTTCTAAAATCATTTCCTGACCTAGTAATTTTCCTGATAATTCATGTATTTCTTTTGATTCATATTTTTTCATATTTTCCTCCTTATAAATAAAAAAGTTAATGACAAAGGGGCGTAAAAACGCGGTACCACCCTTTTTATCATTAACTGATGTCTCTTCATAATAACGGTGTTTAACCGGCATAGCCTACTATTATTTCGGTATGCGACTCAATGGTGTTATTCAAAATATTTCATTATTAGTTTTCACAACCACTAACTTTCTGTAAATGAAATCTATTTTTACTTCTCCATTTCAATGCCTTTTTACCAATTTTATCTATTTTTACTTATTTTGTCAAGTCACATTTAGTATTATTATGTTTTAAAATTAAAATGTTATTACTTATTTTAAAACATGTTTCTTTTCTATACCATCCATTATTTTTTCAGTTAAAAATACGATTACATACATTTCACTAAAATTTGTGTTATCTAAACTTTCTACTTTATTAGCATTACCCACTATTTTTTATGTTTTTGATAGTAATTTATTAAATCTATTAC
>DUWA01000078.1 GCA_012840755.1 Mycoplasmatota bacterium
GGATAGCCTAAATTTAAACAATGGTGTATTTAAAAAAAACAAAATTGTACAAGCTAGAATATTATATGTTATAATTTCATTAGCACTAACATATTTAGTTGTAAATTTTATAGTTGATTTTTTCTCATACTATAAATATATATAGGAGGTAAATATGAAAGATAGAGGTTTTACACTAGTCGAATTATTAGCTGTAATAATAATTATTGGAATAGTAGGTTTGATAGTTTATCCTTCAGTTAATAAGTCTATAAGAAATTCAAAAGAAAATGCCTATAACAGGCAAGTTGATACAGTTATTACAGCTGCAAGACAGTGGGGAATAAAAAATACAGGCAAGCTTCCTGAAATTAATTCTGATGAAAATTTTTGTATATCAATTCAAGAATTAAAAAATGAAGGATTTTTACAAAATAGAGACGTGGAAGACCCGAGAAAGAAAAATACATATTTACAGGGAGATGTAATTATTACATATAATTCAGAATATAATCAATATGAATATAATTATGAAGATATGGGATGTGTAAAAGAATAGGAATAATAGTAGAAGTTGGAGTATATCTCCTTTTTTGTTGTAAAAAAATAATAATATATAAATGTTAAGTGAATAATATATTTATAGGATAATAGGAGGTGCTATGAAAAAAATAATATTTTTAACTATCTTGATGATATTAATACCATATTTAATAATAACATTGTTCGTAAAAGAAAAAGAAATTAAATTCGAATATGTATCAAATATGAGTGTTAGAATTAAAAGAGAAATGACAGGTAATATTGATATAGTACCTTTTGAAGATTACATAGTTGGAGTTTTAGCAGGAGAGATGCCTGTATCATTTGAAATAGAAGCATTAAAAGCTCAGGCTGTTGCTGCAAGAAGTTATGTTATGAAAAAAATGGAGTATAATTCAAGTAAAGAATATGATGTTGTAGATACAGTTAACAATCAAGTATATTTAGATGAAAAGTACCTAAAACAAGCATGGAAAGATAAATATGTAGAGAATATAAATAAGATAAAAACAGCAGTGTTAGAAACAAAGGGACAATATTTAGAATATAATGGTAAAGTAGTAGAGGCATTTTTTTTCTCTACTAGTGTAGGTGCAACAGAAAACAGCGAAGAAATTTTTTCAGCACAAGTTCCTTATCTTAGAAGCGTAGTATCTCTTTGGGATAAAGATGTATCACCTGTATATAATGATTATTTTTATTTTTCATTGGATGAATTTTATAAAAAATTAGGATTAGAGTATTCAAATAAAATAATTACAGAAAATATAGAAACAACATCAACTGGTAGAATAAAAAAAATAAAAATAAATGGTAGTATTTTTACAGGCGGACAAGTATTTGAAAAACTTAAACTAAGATCAACTCATTTTACGATTACCCAAAATGATAATAAAGTAGCGGTTGTTACTAAAGGCTATGGTCATGGTGTAGGAATGAGTCAATATGGTGCTCAAGGCATGGCAAAAAGTGGTTATAAATATGATGAAATATTGAAATATTATTATCAGGGTGTAGAATTAAAAAAAATTTAAATTAATATTCAATGTATATTTTTTTCCTTTTCTGCTCACACTCTAAATAGAGGTGATTTATGATAAAAAGGAGAATAAGAAAAGAAGTCGTATATGGAATTTACGTAGTTTCTACAATAACCATATTAGTATCAGTGTTTTCAATAGGAAATTCTATATTGAAAATGCCTAAAAGGGTAACTCCTAAATATGATTATGTGTCAGATACAATCATTGATGATGATTATCCAGTAGTTGGTGAAGAAAATAAAATAATAAGGCCATATGTAGATAATGAAATAAAAATAATCAAATCATACTATGATTATAAATCAGAAAGAGAATTACAGGAAAATTCAATAATCTTTTATGAAAATACTTATTTACAAAACAGCGGTGTTGCATATGGTGGAAAGGAAAAATTTGATGTAGTATCTATCCTAGATGGAACTGTTATATCGGTAAAAGAAGATAATCTTCTAGGTAAAATAATTCAAATAAAACATGACAAAGACTTAATAAGTGTTTATCAGAGTTTAAGCGAAGTGAATGTTAAAGAAAATGATATTGTAAAACAAGGAGATATAATAGGCAAAAGTGGTACATCAAATATATCTAGTTCACTAAAAGATCACTTACACTTTGAATTAATATATAAAGGACAAACAGTTAATCCTGAAGAATATTTTGATAAAAGAACTAGTCAATTATGATTTTATAGTTCTTTTTTTAGGTATTTAGGTATAAAAAAAAGTTAAAAATATATAATTAGTTAAGAGGTGTATATTTTGAAAAGAGCGATTGTAAAACGTGTCTTGGAAGAAGCTAATTATATAATTAATACTGGTAAAACTATTAGAGAGATAGCTGAAGTATTTAAAATATCTAAAAGTACCGTTCATAAAGATTTACATGAAAGACTTTTATACATTGACGAAGAATTGTATGAAAATGTCGATAAGATATTAAAATACCACATTGATGTAAGACATTTAAGAGGAGGAGAGTCAACTAAAAAAAAGTATTTAAAAACCTATCATTGATATATAAAAAGAAGAGATATATGGTATAATAATATGTAGAAAAGAGTGTGATAATATGTTTATAAAAGATATAGGAATAGATTTAGGAACAGCTAATGTATTAATATATATTAAAGGACAAGGAATAGTATTAAATGAACCAAGTGTGGTTGCTATTGACTCTGAAACTAAAAAACCACTTGCTGTAGGATCAGAAGCAAGGGAAATGTTAGGTAGAACTCCAGGTTCAGTAAAAGCAATTAGACCTATGAAAGACGGAGTAATAGCTGATTTTGAAATAACAGAGATAATGCTTAATTATTTCATAAGAAAAGTTAATGGTAAAAGCCTTTTTTCTAGACCAAGAATATTAATATGTTGTCCATCAAATATAACACAAGTTGAGAAAAATGCTATAAAAGAAGCTGCAGAAAGAACGGGTGCAAAAAGAGTGTTTTTAGAAGAAGAACCTAAAGTTGCAGCAATTGGTGCTGGATTGGATATATCAAAACCTAGTGGGAACATGGTAATTGATATTGGTGGAGGGACTACTGATATTGCAATATTATCACTTGGCGGAATAGTAACATCTTCATCAATAAAAGTAGCAGGCAATGTTTTTGATGCAGATATAATGAAGTATATAAAGGATAAATATAAATTATTAATTGGAGATAGAACAGCAGAAGAAATAAAATTGACTATAGGAACAGTATATCCAGGTAAGAAAAATGAAAAGATGGAAGTTAGAGGTAGAGACCTTGTGACAGGATTACCTCATACAATAACAATTTCATCTTCAGAGGTTGAGGAGTCATTAAGGGAAAGTGCATATATATTGGTTAATACTGCTAAAAATGTTTTAGAACAAACTCCGCCTGAATTATCGGCTGATATAATAGATAAAGGTATAGTTATTACTGGTGGTGGAGCCTTAATTGAAGGATTTGATAAACTTTTAGCTAGTGAATTAAAAGTTCCTGTATTTATAGCTGAAAGCCCACTTACATGTGTTGCAGAAGGAACTGGGCTGTTATTAGATAACTTATATTTAGTTGATAAATAAAAGTAAATTATTATTTTACTTTTTTTATATAGTTTATTATAAACTTAAAAAAATATGTATGAGGTGATAAAATGAATTTTATGCAGATATTTATGAATTTAATGCTTCCTATGTTATCAATAATAATACCAGTATTCGCCACTGTATATACAGTTAATAAGAGAATAAAAGAGCAAAACAGAGCTAATTATCAACCTTATTTAGTTTTAGATGAAATAACTCCTATTAAACAAATTGATATATATTCATATCACTTAACACTAATAGGAACTAATTATCAAAAAATTGGAAAATCTATGACAGAAGAAGAACTTTTAAAATTACAACAAGGCAAAAACATATATGTTAACTTAGGAATAAAAAATATAGGATACGGTGTTGCAACAAATATAAAGTTTTATAACCTTTTAACAGGAAGCCAAATATATGGAACACAAGCAATAATTAAAGAAAAAAATCAAAAATTGTTCACAACATTTGATATAGCAAAAGAAAGGGCAAAAAATGTCCAAGCTGTTATTATAAATAGAGAAAAAAAAGAAAATGGTATTTCATATGATGATCACTATAGAATATTATGTGTTTATCAAGATTTAAATCAAAACATATATAGCTTCATTATTGCATTAAACATTAAGGAAAAGCAATATTATGACTTTTTTGCTTATCAACCATCTTCTAAAAGTTACAATAAATGGATATTAGAAAACAAAAAAGAATATAAAAAAATATTTAATGATTATAAAAGTTTTTAATAAAAACTTTTTTTGTTTATTTTATAATAAAGCATCAATACTATAAATGTATAATTAGTTTTTATTTACATAACAAAATTGTTGTGATATAATTTACAAGTTGAAAAGGGAAGTGGATTTATGAATATTAGAAATATTGCAATCATAGCACACGTTGACCACGGGAAGACAACGCTTGTGGATAAGTTGTTAAGAATGTCAGGAACATTTAGAGAAAATGAGGAAATACATGACAGAGTGATGGACTCTAGTGATATTGAAAGAGAAAGAGGAATAACTATTCTGTCAAAAAATACAGCGATTAACTATAAGGGTTATAAAATAAATATAATGGACACTCCAGGTCATGCTGATTTTGGTGGCGAAGTAGAAAGAATTATGAATATGGTTGAAGGAGTATTACTAGTAGTTGACGCATACGAAGGAACTATGCCGCAAACTAGATTTGTACTTAAAAAAGCTCTTGAAGCTGGAGTAACACCGATAGTAGTAGTAAATAAAATAGATAAAGAATCTGCACGACCTCAAGCGGTAGTAGATGAAGTATTAGATTTGTTTATTGAATTAGGAGCAGATATAGAACAATTAGAATTTCCTGTAATATATGCATCAGGCTTATCAGGAACTTCAAGTTTTGATCCGGATATTAATACACAAAAAAATACTATGGATCCAATTTTAGATACAATTATAAATCACATACCAGAACCTAATGTAACTATTGATGGTGGATTTCAGTTTCAACCAGCTTTATTGGATTATAATGATTACGTTGGAAGAATTGGTATTGGAAGAATTAAACGTGGAAAAGTGAAAGTAAATGAACTAGTATCATGTGTAAGATTAGATGGAACAGTAAAACAATTTAGAGTACAAAAAATCTTTGGTTTTTTAGGGCTTAAGAGAATAGAAATAGAAGAAGCTACAGCGGGTGATGTTATTGCTTTAGCAGGTTTATCTGATATATATGTTGGAGAAACAATATGTACAGTAGGAAAAGAAGAGGCCTTACCATCGCTTAGAATAGATGAACCAACATTACAAATGACTTTTGGAGTTAATAACAGTCCTTTTGCTGGTAAAGAAGGTAAATTTATAACAGCTAGAAAAATAGAAGAAAGATTATTTAAAGAAATAGAAAAAGATGTAAGTTTAAAAGTAGTTCAAAACGATCAAGAATCATGGATAGTATCTGGTCGAGGTGAATTACATTTATCTATTTTAATCGAAAATATGAGAAGAGAAGGTTACGAACTTCAAGTTTCTAAACCACAAATAATAAAGATAGAAAAAGAAGGAGTCATATACGAACCTTTTGAAGATGTTCAAGTGGATGTTCCAGAAGAATTTGTTGGAAGTGTTATTGAAACACTTGGAAATCGTGGAGGTAGTATGCAAAGTATGAACAACTATGGTAATCAAGTAAGATTGAATTATGTTGTTCCATCTAGAGGATTAATAGGATATACTACTGAATTCATGTCTATGACAAAGGGATATGGAATTTTAAACCATACTTTTAAAGAATATGCACCTATGTTATCAAATGAAGTTGGTAGCAGAAAACAAGGTGTGTTGGTCTCAATGGAAAACGGAAAAGCAACCGCATATGCGCTAGGACAATTGGAAGACCGTGGGACAATGTTTATAGAACCAGGTTTTGAAGTATATGAAGGAATGATTGTTGGAGAAAATAATCACGATAACGATTTGGCTGTCAATGTTGTAAAAGCAAAACAATTAACAAACACACGTAGTGCGAGTAAAGATCATACAGTTGTTTTGAAAAGACCAAGAATAATGAGCCTAGAAGTAAGTTTAGATTATATTAATGATGATGAATTGGTTGAAGTAACACCATCAAGTTATAGATTGAGAAAAAAAATTCTTAATACAAATGAAAGAAAGAAATACGATAGTAAAAAGTAATTCTTTTTTAAATGCAATAAAGTGCTTTGAAGAGTTAAGTTATTGAAAAAAAATTAAAATATAAACATTTAGGGAAATAATAAAAAATAAAGAAGAAATGAAAAATATAAATTATGCTACAATATTTAAATTTTTAACAGAAAATAGCACAAAGCTAAAAACCATCATTTAAAATTAATAATATTACGTTTTAATATGATAATAAAAAAATAATAAATGAAAAATCATTTATTATTCAAATAAGAGTAGAAAAACTTATTTATAATGCAAGAGGCATATATTATACTAACAAAATAGAATATGTGTACTATACACAAAAGCATTATATTAATAAGTAATTAAGAATTATTATTTA
>DUWA01000002.1 GCA_012840755.1 Mycoplasmatota bacterium
ACAAATCGCTTTTTGTATACCCAATAGGTCTCACATCAATTGTAACATTACATTCTCCTTTGTCTACTTAAAAAAAATTGTTTGTTAATAATAAAAATATATAGTATAATTTACTAGTATTATATTAAAGAGGGATAATATGAAAAAAAAGAAGCTTGCAATTGTTTTATCTGGTGGTGGTTCGAGAGGCGCGTACCAAATGGGAGTATGGAAAGCGCTAAAAGAATTAAATATCAAATATGATATAGTGACAGGGACTTCAATAGGTGCTATAAATGGAATGCTTATGGTTCAAAAAGATTATAATAAATGCTTAAAAGCTTGGGAAAGTGTGAGTTTGAAATATATATACGAAGAACAAAACATTGATGATTTAGAATCAATAGAAATTTATAAAAAATATTTTTTCTCATTTTTAAATGAGGGTGGAGTAGACAGTGAGAAAATAAAATATGTAGTAAAAAAAATGTTTAATCCATTAAAATTTTATTTTTCAAATATTGATTTTGGAATAGTAACATATAATATTACTGAAAAAAGACCAGTGTTTGTAAAGAAAAAAGAAGTTACAAAAAAACAATTAATAGATTTTATAGTAGCTTCATCAACATGTTTTCCAGCATTTAAATCAAAAAAAATAGAAGATGATATGTATATAGACGGTGGTTATTATGACAATTTACCAATTAATCTTGCAATTGATATGGGTGCGACTGAAGTAATAGCTGTAGACTTAAAAGCACCAGGTTTTAAGAAAAAAATAAAAAACAATGATGTGAAGATTACAATAATAAAACCTAAAAATAAAATTTGTTCTTTTTTAATATTTAATTCTGAAGATAGTAAATGTACGATAAAATATGGATATAATGATGCTATGAAAGTATTTGGAAAATTAGAAGGAAATAGATATACTTTTAAAAATGGAAATTTATCTAAAAACTATAAAAATAACCAAGAAATATTTAGATATAAATTAAAAGAGATACTACATAGGAACCATAAAAATATTTTAGAAAAAATTATTTCAAATAAATTATTTTCTAGATGTTTAAGCGATGATGAAAAAGTAGTATATGAATGTATGAATGAGATAATTGAGGATTTAGGGAAAATATTTAAATTAGATGATTCAGAAATATATGATATAAACACTTATAATAAACTTCTTATTGAAGCCGTTGAAAAAGATATTAATAAAAAGGATTTAGAAATAGAAAATAATATAAAGTTGAAAATATCAAATATAGCTAATTCTAAAGAATTAATTGAGTTTATGTATAGAAAAATTAGTAATGGAAATATCAGTATGAGTGTCGTTAATTTATTTCCAAAGGATTTTATTAAAGCTGTATATTTGTGGACAATTAAAGAAAATTTGTAGTAGATATGATATAATTAAACGAGAAGGTGAAAAAAATGGGTACAAAGAAAAATATTTTAACTGGAGACAGACCAACAGGTAAGCTTCACTTGGGGCATTATTTTGGTGCACTTAAAAATAGAGTTTTATTACAAGATAAATATAACACATATATAATAATTGCAGATGTTCAAGCATTAACAGATAATTTTAACAATCCAGAAAAAGTAATTCAAAACATAAAAGAAGTAGCTTTAGATAATTTAGCTGTTGGAATAGATCCAGAAAAATCAGTTATTTTTATTCAATCAATGATTCCAGAGATTGCTGAGCTAACAGTATTTTACTCAAATATGGTAACAGTATCTCGTCTTTATAGAAATCCAACCGTTAAATCAGAAATAGCGCAAAAAAGAAATTTATTTGGCAATCAGGGAGAAAGTGTAACATATGGATTTTTAGGATATCCTGTAAGTCAAGCCGCTGATATAACAGCATTCGATGGAGCATTAGTTCCAGTTGGTGAAGATCAATTACCTGTGCTTGAGCAGACAAGAGAGATAGTTAGAAAATTTAATAGTATATATGGAGAAACCCTTATTGAACCGGAACCCTTTTTAAGTCAAAATGTTCGCGTCAAAGGATTGGATGGAAATCAAAAAATGGGTAAAAGTTTAGGTAATGCAATATATTTATCTGATTCAAAAGAAGAAGTAAGTAAAAAGATTATGAATGCCGTTACTGATCCAAATAAGATAAAAAAAGATGACCCAGCTAATCCTGAAGTATGTATGGTTTATTACTATCATAAGTTAGTGAGTGAACACAATTTAAATACAATTCATAATGAATGTAAAGCGGGAGCAAGAGGATGTGTATCTTGTAAAAAAGAGTTGATTGAAAACATGATGGATTTTTTAAAACCAATACAAGAAAGAAGAAAATATTATGAAGAACGACCAGAACTTGTAGATAAGATATTATTTGAAGGAACTAAAAAAGCACGCAAAAAAGCAAGTCAAGTTCTAAAAAGAGTTAAAAACAATATGGGTATTAATTATTTTGAAGATAAGTAATTATCTTCTTTTTTTTGTATAACTGTGATAAAATTAAAATTATAAACAATATGAAAGGGTGATATGATGGAAAGCAACAACCAAATAATAAAAAATATTGTAAAAAAATTAACAAAACTAAATAAGACTATATCGTTAATGGAGTCTTGTACAGGAGGTTTTGTATCAAGTGCTATTACTAATATAGAAAATTCTAGTATTATTTTAAAATATAGTGCTATTACATATTCTAATGAATTTAAAATCAAAATGGGTGTAGATGAGAAAATAATAGAAAAACATTCAGTTTATAGCATAGAAACTGCCAAAGAAATGAGTTTAAGAATAAGTGAGTATACTAATTCAGATTATGGAATTGGAATAACAGGTAAATTAAAAAAGCAGGATATAAACAATCCTTTTGGAAACGACAATGTTGTATATATAAGCATATATGATAAAGTATATAATAAATATTATACTAGTAGCATAGAAGTTATATATAATACTAGACAACTAAATAAAGAGTATGTAGGTAAAGTAGTATTTGATATGTTAAGTAATATCATTTGATTATTAAAAATATAACTAGAAAGACAGAGGAATATATGGAAGATATTAAATTAGTATTAAAAGGTTTTATTGTTGGAATAGGTAAAATTATACCGGGAATATCGGGAGCGATGTTAGCCATATCACTTGGCATATACGAAAAAGCTGTTGGGATAATCAGTAATATAAAAACAGAATTATTTAAAAATATTAAATTTGTTTTTTTACTTGGAATGGGTGTTTTATTATCTATTGTATTATTTGGAAATTTAATTAATTTTTTATTATCTAATTTTTATTTACCTACTACTTTATTGTTTATAGGACTGATATGTGGAACAATTCCTAACATATTTAAAGATATTAACCAAAAAGAAATAGAGTATATAGATATAATTTTATTAA
>DUWA01000079.1 GCA_012840755.1 Mycoplasmatota bacterium
ATCTTTTAGTAATACGAAGGATAATACCAGATACATCTTTTTTGTTTGATTATTGTTTCGTTATTAGTATTCATTTTAGAAAAACAAAAAATCTTTTATCTATAATTTTATTATTTATAGTAAGTAGGTATTATTTTGAGTGTGATACTAATATTTAATAGGTTAGTCTTTTTTAAAACATTTTTATATCTTTAGAGTGACTAATTTTAAATACTTTTATATATTACTTATCTAGCTATATTAACAAATAAATATTCTCATTAAAATATTAATAAAAAAAGATGATATTTTAAATATCATCTACAATTTCAAAATCTTCAAATTCTATAGACTTATTATTATTAATATTATTATTTGAATGTGAGATATTAGTATAATCAATTGAAGTTTTTAAATCCAATTTACCATTTTTGCTAATATCATCATTTTCCAGTTCGATTATTTTCAACAATTCTTC
This sequence comes from Mycoplasmatota bacterium, assembly GCA_012840755.1. GTDB lineage: Bacteria > Bacillota_I > Bacilli_A > RF39 > UBA660 > DUWA01. The sequence goes on from DUWA01000079.1 coordinate 458, forward strand.
AAAGGTTGTAAATCCATCTCTAACCTTTTCAAGACCATCTTGCAACAAAGTAGTTACATCTGAAGTATAAACTAAATCTCTTAGTTTTTCTCTAGTTATACCGACACTGAGAGCATCTTTGATATCTTGATTAATAATTAATACCTCATGAATAGCTATACGCCCTTGATACCCATTTCCACAAATTTCGCAACCATTAGCTGAAAATATTTCGTTTACATCTTCGTTAAGTAATCTTCTAAACATTTTCTTTTCATATTCGTTAGTAGGTCTTTTAATTTTACATGCTTGACATAACTTACGAGCTAATTTTTGAGATATGATTCCAGTTAATGAACTAGCAAGAAGGTATCTTTCAACTTCCATATCAAGTAAACGTTCAATAGTATTTAACGAGTTATTAGTATGTAATGTTGATAAAACAACATGGCCTGTAATTGAAGCACGAACAGCAATTTTATCTGTTTCTCTATCACGAATCTCCCCAATCATTATTACGTTAGGGTCTTGACGTAATATTGCTCTAAGTGCAGTTGCAAATGTAAGGCCAATTTCACTATTTGTTTGAATTTGGTTTACTCCTTCGATATTCATTTCTATTGGATCTTCTACAGTAATAATATTTGTTTCTTCTTTATTTAATTTTTGAATCATCGAATAAACAGTAGTTGATTTCCCAGAACCAGTAGCACCAGTTACTAAAATAATACCATTTGGAACACCCATCATATGTAGCACTTTCTTATAATTTTTTTCACTAAAACCTAATTGTTCTATTCCCGATAAACTCATAGTATAATCAAGAATACGAATAACTATTTTTTCTCCATTTCCAGTTGGAATACTAGATACACGAAGGTCAAGGTTTACGTTCTGTAATGGTGCATTAATAGAACCGTCCTGTGGCAAACGAGATTCAGTAATATTCATTCCTGATATAATTTTTATACGTGTAATTAAATTTTTCTTTATTACATTTGGTATTTCAGCATAATCAATAAGTGCACCGTCTATTCTAATTCTTACTTTCATAAAACTTTCAAGTGGATCGAAGTGAATGTCACTAGCTCCACGTTTTGACGCATCTAATAAAATTTCATTAACGATTTCAACAACCGGCATTTTTTCAAAATCAAATACTTTAAGCATGAGAAACCTCCTTATTTTTAGGACTAGTATTTATCCTAAAATTATTATATAATATTTTTAGAATATTTTCAACATAAAAGGAGTTAAGATATGAAAAAAAATAATAGTGGTTTTATATTAGCGGAAGCAATTATAGTTTCAACGCTAGCATTAACTGTTTTAGTAGTACTGTATACTCAGTTCAATAAGATTAACAGAAATTATAATATTACTTTTTCATATAATTCTGTTGAGAATATATATGCAGCTAACAATTTTAAGATGTATTTGCTAAAAAGCGGTTACGATAACTTGGTAAGTGCACTTGAATCTATGCCAGAAAGATATTTAGACATTAAATCATGTCCGATAGAATATTTATCAGAAAACAGTCATTGCAAAAACTTGGTGGATGTTATAAGTGCTAAAAACATATTTTTTACAAATGCTGATATAATGGATTTAAAAAAAGAAATAGAAAATAAAACTGAAATTTCTTTTGAGATGAAAGAATTTATAAAATCTATTTCTAGAAATGTTAATGATGATCAATATCGATTAATAATAGAATTTAATGATGGTTCATTTGCAACTATCTTAATATAGTGGGGGTAATATGAATAAAAAAGGATTTACATTAGTAGAATTATTAAGTTCAATCGTATTTGTATCATTAATCGCATTTGTACTAATTGAGATTGTAATGTCTTTAAAAAATCTATATGATACTTCAGGACTTAAGACAGAACTTTTAAATAAACAAGGAATAATTTCGAATAAAATAAACTCCACACTTTTAACAAACTCTGTAGTACTAGTTCAAAGATGTGGTAATGAATGTATTGATTTTACAATGTCTGATAATAGTGTTATAAAACTTGAAATCGATATAAAAAATAATATAATCTCATTTGGAGATTATAAAACAGAATTAAACCAAAATAGCCAATTTGGCCAAATAAGAATTAATAATATTTTATCAACATTTTCTCATCCAACAAAATTTGATGGTATTCTAAATATTAAAATACCAATAAAATCAAATAATTTTGAAGACAAAGATTTTGGAATAAATATTGTGTATCAATACAATTCAAATTACACCACTATAAATATTGATTAAAAAAAAGATATCCAAAAATCAAATAAAAAGAGGGTAAGTAAACTAGAAATCAAACTATGAATTAAACGAGCTGTCAAGAAAGGTAAATATTTAATATCTGTATCACTTAGTATATTAATTATTTGCATGTGTACGCTAAAGCCACCAAACGACAATATTGCAACTGAAATTATACATTTTATCTTAAGTGGAATGTTTGCAATGCTAACATATTTTAAACCTTGTGTCATTTCAATTGAACCATTTAAAATACTAATATAGTATTCATCTAGATTTACATTATTATTAATAACTGTAGTAATAACTAAAAACATAGTTACTACGCCTAATATCATTAAAAGTGTATTAATACTATTTAAAATAGAATTAGTAATAATTTGACCTAATCGTAAATTATTATTAATTCTTTTATTGTGCATCTTAATTATTGCCTTTTTTAATGATATACTATTATTATCACTATCAAATCTATTATAATTTCTAAATAATAATCCTATAATAAAATTACCTAAATAATGACATATTAGTATAAGCAGCCCTGCTTCTTTATTATTTAGAAAAAGTACTGATACTGTTCCTAATATAAATAATGGATTTGAAAAGTGACTAAACATTAATATTTTATTAGCTGTTTTTAAATTTATTATATTATTTTTATAAAGTTCTTTTGTATATTTAGAGTTGCTTGGAAACCCAGATATTATGCTCATCACAAATATAAAAGCACTATTTCCATCAATTTTGAATACTTTTTGCATAAATGGTTTCAATAACTCACCAATAAATTCCACAAAACCATAATTTATTAAAATTTCTGATAAAACAAAAAAAGGAAATAATGAAGGGAATATATTATCTTTCCATATATTAAAAGAATATGTAACAGATTCTAATATAGATTTTGATTCCGTTAATATTTCAAAAGCAAAAAACAATAGTAAAAACATTATTAAAACACTAGCAGTAATTTTCTTCATATTTCCACCCTTTTTGTATAGTATTAATTAGAAAGGAATACTTATGATCAATAAAATATATGACAAGACTAAAAAAAATTTAAAAGAAAACATGAAAAAAATTATATTTTATATAATAGTGCTGTTAATTTTAACATATAAACTGCCATTTTATATAAATGCACCTGGTGGACTTATAAATATAGATGATAAAATAACACTAGAATCTAAAACAAAAAGCAAAGGAACATATAATTTTGCATATGTAAGTGAAATTAGAGCCACTATTCCAACGTATATAATATCGCTTTTTAATAAAGACTGGGACATAGAGAGGTTTGAAAACAAGACTTATAATAAAGAAACATTAGAACAATTAAAATATCGTGAAAAGATCCTTTTAGAAGAATCAAAGAATACGGCAACTATATGTGCTTATAATAAAGCTAATAAAGAATACGACATAGTAAATAATAAATTAATTGTGACATATGTTTTAGAGGATGCAGAGACAGACTTAGTTCAAAAGGACGAGATTATAAGAATAGATGATGTTATAATAGAAAAATCAACTGATGTACAACAATATATTAATAGTTTAGATAAGGAAACAAAAATAAGCATTGAAGTTTTAAATGATGGCAAAAATTATGAAAGATATGCATATATAAAATCAGATAACGAAAGAAATTATATAGGTATTCTTTTAACAGAACTTATGGATATAACAACAAATCCTAAAGTAGATATAAAATTTTCATCATCAGAATCAGGTCCTTCTGGTGGATTAATGATGAGTCTTGCTATTTATGATTATCTAATAGAAGATGATTTGACAGATGGTCTTACAATAGTTGGTACTGGAACAATTGATGAAAATTGCAACGTTGGCGAAATTGGAGGAATCGAATATAAATTAAAAGGAGCTGCCAGTAAAGGAGTTGATTTATTTTTAGTACCTAATGGTAAAAATTATAATGACGCTATAAAGATAGCAAAAGATAAAAAATATAATATTAAAATAGTTCCTGTAAATAATTTAGATGAAGCCATAAATTATTTAAAAACAAATAAGAGATAATAAATCATTTGTAGACTTATTATCTTTTTTTTGTTAAAATTAATATGGTGGTAATATGAATCGACTAGAGGTAGATATAGAAAAAGTAACTCCGATGATGAAACAATATATGAAAATAAAAGAAAAAAATGAAGATATAATAATAATGTTTCGTTTAGGGGATTTTTATGAAATGTTTTTCGAGGATGCAATACTTGCTTCACGTGAATTAGAACTAACTTTAACGGGAAAAAGTGCTGGATTAGATGAAAAAATTCCTATGTGTGGTGTTCCACATCATTCCGCAAGTGTATATATTGAAAAACTTGTTGAAAAAGGGTATAAAGTAGGTATTTGTGAGCAAATGGAAGACCCAAGAAATGTAAAAGGTATTGTTAAAAGAGATTTAGTTCAAATAATCAGTAAAGGTACAATTATAAATGAAAACTTAGATGAAAAAGAAAACAATTATATAGGTTGTATTATGGATTTTGATCATGCTTATATAATTAGCTATTCTGATATTTCAACAGGGGAAATATATAGTAAAATATTAGAACATAATAATACAAATTTAGTCAGTGAAATAATAAGTATAGGTATTAAAGAAATAATACTTCCATCTAAAGTAGATAAGAGTATATACTCTATATTGAAAAACCAGTTTAAACTTACTGTATCAATATATGATGAAATAGAAACTTATCCAAATTATGATTACATATATAATGATCTAAAAGACCACAGATTTGTAAACACAATAAAATACTTACTTACTTATATTACAGCTACTCAAAAAAGAAGTTTAACTCATTTGCAAAAGGTTATAATAAAAGAAGACAAAAACTTTTTAAGAATGGATATTCATACTAAAAGAAATTTAGAATTAACTGAAACATTAAGATTAAAACAAAGAAATAATTCGTTAATATGGCTTTTAGATAAAACAAAAACAGCAATGGGTTCACGTATGTTAAAAAGTATGATTGAAAATCCATTGATTGATATTGATGAAATAAATAAAAGATATGATATAGTTGAAACACTACTAAAAGAATTTATTTTAAAAAATGATTTGCAAGAATTACTATTTGAAGTATATGATTTAGAAAGATTAAGTGGTAGAATTGCCTTTGGTAGTGCTAACGCTAGAGATCTAATTCAACTAAAAAACTCATTAAAAGTATTACCTGATATCAAAAAAATATTAAAACAAATAAATTATTATCAAAATGTTGAAACATTGGATGAACTTTATCATTTGTTAGAGGAAAGTATATATGAAAATCCGCCTATAACACTAAAAGAAGGTTATTTAATAAAAGAAAAATTTAATGATGAGTTAGATGAACTGAAAGAACTTAGAAAAGGTGGAAAAGACTTTGTAGCTAGATTTGAAGCATCAGAGAAAGAAAGAACAGGAATAAAAAATTTAAAAGTAGGATATAATAGAGTATTTGGTTATTATATTGAAATATCAAAAGGAAATACTAATTTAGTAAAAGATGAGTATGGATACGAAAGAAAACAAACATTAAGTAACTGTGAGCGATATATTAGTCCTATACTTAAAGAAAAAGAAGCGTTAATTTTAAATGCTGAGGAAAAAATAATCGACCTTGAATATGAACTTTTTACCCAAATAAGAGATGCAATAAAAATATATATTCCAACTCTTCAAAAAATATCAAAAGTAATTAGCGAGATAGATGTATTACAATCATTTGCTACTGTTAGTGAAGAAAATAATTATATAAGGCCAAAATTAACTAACGATAGAAAAATAATGATTGTCGATAATAGACATCCAGTAATAGAAAAAGTAATTAATACTGAGTATGTTCCAAATGATATTATAATGGATGAAAAAACTAATATTTTGCTTATTACAGGTCCTAATATGGCGGGAAAATCAACATATATGAGACAACTTGCTATTACAATAATAATGGCTCAAATAGGCTGTTTTGTGCCAGCTAAGGAAGCAAAAATTACAATATTTGATGCAATTTATACAAGAATTGGAGCGAGCGATGACTTGGTTAGTGGAGAATCTACATTCATGGTTGAAATGTTGGAAGCTAACAATGCTATTTCAAATGCTACAGATAAAAGTTTAATTCTTTTTGATGAACTTGGTAGAGGTACTGCAACTTTCGATGGGATGGCACTGGCTCAATCAATAATTGAATATATTCATGATAATATTAGATGTAAAACATTATTCTCAACACATTATCATGAACTTACAGACTTAGAAAGTTGTTTAGAAAATTTGAAAAACATTCATGTTAGTGCTCATGAAGAAAAAGGTACCATTACTTTTCTACATAAGATTAAAGAAGGAAGTATCGATAAAAGTTATGGAATTCATGTTGCAAAACTAGCAAATCTTCCTGATTCATTAATTAAAAGAGCTAATCAAATATTATCTATATATGAACATAAGGAATATAAAAGAGATATAAAAATACAAGAAAAACTTGAATTTGATTATCAAGATGATCCGGAAAATGAAATAATAGAAGATATTAAAAAAATTAATATACTTGAAATAACTCCGCTTGATGCATTAAATATTTTATATAAATTAAAA
>DUWA01000080.1 GCA_012840755.1 Mycoplasmatota bacterium
CTGTTGAAATATAAAATTTTAACTGAAGATGATTTATCAATATATAAAACAGTAGATGAAGGTATCGAAAATAGAATTAAAAAGTATATTTTAGATTCGAATAATTTAGAAGAACTAGTAATGAATGTTAAAACAAAAAGGTATACTTATAATAAAATCAAAAGAATGTTTACGCATATTCTTTGTAATTTCACTAAAAAAGAATCTGAAAATTTTACTGATATTGAATATATTAGAGTTTTAGGTTTTAGTGAAATAGGAAAAAAATATTTAAATAAAATTAAAAAAGAGATTGAGATTCCTATTGTTAGTAATTATTCTAAGCTTAATAATAAAATGCTAGAAATTGATTATAGAGCTACAATGGTATATAACAGCATTGAAAAAGAACCTATAAAAAATGATTTGATAAAATCTGAATATAAAAATACTCCTTTATATAAAAGATAATTATTTATAATAATTATATTAAAAAGAATCCTTAAACTAAGGATTTTTTAATATGAATTATTTTAACACATTTGGTAAATCATTTTTATAAAGAATATAAAGATTATGAAGTGCTCTTGTAATAGATACATATAACAGTTTTAAATCAAGAATATTACTACTTCTATAATTTTCCTCATCAACATCTATTAAAATTACAACATCAAACTCAAGACCCTTTACTAAGTGGCTTGTTATTATAAATAATCCTGAATCAAAATTCTCATGTGATGATGTTATTGTTTTGCTTAAAATTCCTTCATTAGCTAGTTTTTTAGATAGTTCTAATACTTGAAATTCATCTTTACAGATTATTGCAATAGATTTATAATCACTATTTTTATTCAATATATCTTTTATATTTTGTAATGTATTATTACTTTTAATTTCTACAACTTTGTTTCCATGTCTTATAACAGGAGTAGCTGTATTTAAATTTAAATAGCTTGTTATTTTATTTGCATAATTCATTATTTCAATTGTAGTTCTATAGCTTTTTGTTAAATATTTAATGCTGTATTTATCAAGTATATTGTCCCATGAACTAATACTTCTATATGAATATATAGACTGAGCGAGATCACCAAAAATACTAAAGGTTGATTTGCTCATGATTTTGTTTAAAACAAAAAAATTAAACTCGCCAAAATCTTGTGCTTCATCAATAACTATGTGTATATACTTTTCATAGCCATTTGTTCCTATTAGTTTGTACTTTATGTATAAAATTGATGCTAAATCTTCAAATTCATACATACCTTTTTTTATGTTTTTAAGTGTTTCTGCTTTTAATTTATCATTATCAAATTTACTATAATTATCAATATTTTTTATAAAATCACTATATATATTTAATGCTTTGTAATTTATTTTTGAAAAATATTTTTTTAATTCACTTTTACACCCGTTATTTACTTCCTTTTTTATATTTTCATAATCTTTAATTAATTTGGTTTTATTGATGGAATTTTCGCTATTTTTATAAAATTGTTTTGTGATCTTGTCTATAATAAAATTTACATTGTCGGCAATATATTTACTTATTAATAATATTACTCTATCAATTTTTGATTTTACATTATAATAAAAATCATCATCAACACTATTATAAATGTCTTTAATTATGTCACTACTTAATATTTTATAACCTTTAATTATTAAATCCTTAGAAGGTTCATTTTTAGTTATATATTCTTTAAAGTACAAATCTATAGCATCTTTCATTTCAAGAGATGTTTTTATTTTCAAATAATCTAAAGTATTACCAGTTTTAATGCTGTTTAGTAAGTTTGTTTCTTCATTTATAAGGTTAAAATCTTCATTTGAAAAAACTTTTGTTAGCTCATAATAAGTATTTTGACAAACATTATTTACATCTAAATCAGGAAGTACATTAGAAATATAATTTAAAAAGAATTTATTAGGACCTATTATCATATACTGGCTAGGCTTAAAACTATTGATATTGTTATATACAAGATAGGCTATTCTATGAAGAGCAACAGTTGTTTTTCCACTCCCTGCTACTCCTTGAACAATAATGTTTTTAAAAATCGGTTCTCTTATTATTTCGTTTTGTTCAGTTTGTATGGTTGCAACAATATTTTTTAATCGGTTATCTGCACTAACTCCTAAATATGGTTTTAATATTTCATCGTTAGATACTGTGTCTATATCCTGAAATCCTTTTAATATTTTGTTTTCAATATCATATTGTCTTTTTAAAAATAATTCTCCATATATTTCTCCTTCTGGAGCAATATATGAGCATTTGCCAATATTGCTATCATAATATAATGTTGCAACTGGTGTTCTCCAATCTATGGTTATTATTTTTTCATCAGGATCTGAAACACCAACTTTTCCTATATATAGCTTATTTATATTTTCGTTATTAGCTTTAAAATCAATTCTAGCAAAATAGGGCTTTTCTTTTGTTTTATTTAATACCTCTAATTTTTTCTCATTTATATCAATATATTCTGCCAATAAATATAAATCATCTTTATATATATTAGATAAATTATTGATTCTATAGTGTTGTTCTTTAATTGTTTCATCAAATCTTTTTATCACTTGTTCTAAATACTTTTTTTCTTCACTAAACTCTTTTTCCATATAGCCCCCTAACATAATACATTCATATCAAACTTAATTGCTATCTTTTTGACATGTTGGACAATAATAAGTTCCTCGTCCTCCTATTTTTACTTTAATAATTATATCATTGCAATTAGGGCATTCCTCTTTTTGTTTTCCATGAATTAGTAATTCATTTTGAAATTTTCCATGAACGCCTTCACTTGATTCATAACTTTTAATAGTTGTTCCTCCCAACTTAATAGCTTTTTCTAAAACAAACTTTGTATACTTAATAATATTTAATAATTGATCATTACTTAACTCACTAGCTTTTTTATATGGATTTATTTTACTTAAAAACAATATTTCATCAGCATATATGTTTCCAATACCAACTATTATACTTTGATCTAAAATAACTGTCTTAATAGGAAGCTTTTTGTTTTTATACTTATTTTTTAAATATGAAATATTTAAATCTTTATCCCACGGTTCTAAACCTAGTTCACTAATAGGTTTGCGAGTTAATAAATCTTCCTTAATAACAAGATGCATCTTACCAAATTTTCTTGTATCCATATATCTTAACTCTGTATCATTTCCTATATTAAAAGAAACGTGTTCATGTTTTGATAACGGCTCTGAAACTTTCCTATAAATATACTTTCCTTCCATTCTTAAATGACTTAATAAATAATAATCATCAAGTTCAAATATTAACCATTTTCCTCTTCTGTTAATATCTTTTATTTTTTGGTTTTTAATCATTTTTTTAAAACTTTCAACATCAGGAAATTCTATTATTCTTTCATAATAAACATTAACATCTTCAATTACTTTATTTATGAGTTTTCTTTTCAACGTTTCCTTTACAGTTTCAACTTCTGGTAATTCTGGCATAACTACCTCCTATAATATTTTATTTTCTATATTGTAATCATATTTGTTAATAATTGTTTCTATATTTATTAAAAGGTTATCTGTTATTTTACTAAAATATAAATTTAATTTATATTTTGAAACATTAGTTATATTTAATATATTAGCGATTGCTTTCCCCATATCAATATATTCAACATTTTCGCCGAGATAGTTTTTAATATTACTAATTAATAATGGGTAATGAGTACATCCAAGCACTAGTGCTTGAATGTTTTTATCATTAAAATAACTTAAGTAATCTTTAACATATTTTTCTTTTATATCATTATTTAATTTATTTTCTATTATATTTACAAACATTGGACAGTCTACAGAATAGTTGTTTACGTTTTTTGAGTCTAAGTTTTTACTGAAAACATTGCTTCTGATAGTCATTGTAGTTGCGATAATACCTACATTGGTAATATTATTTTTAATGATATAATTTATAGTAGGAGTAATAATATCATATATTGGAATTTCATATTTATTATCTTTTAAAAGTTCATATACATTAGCACTTATGGTACCGCATGCAATTACTATTATATCCACTTTTTCTTTTGCTAAAAAATCTATTATCTTGTTAGAAATTATCAAAAGTTCTTGTTTAGTTTTTTCTCCATATGGTAAATTTAAAGTGTCTCCGTAATATATATATTCATTGTTTGGGTATTTTTCTATAATTTCTTTTAATACTGTTAGACCCCCAATTCCGGAGTCAAATACACCTATTCTCATGACATCACCTTTAATAATTATACTATGTTACCCCTTATATTTCAACAAAGATAATTAAATGTTATTATCTTGTGATTTTAAATATATTTATTTATAAAGTTTGTTGATATTTTTTTATAAATAAAAATAAGATGAAAGAAAACTCACTTATAATATTATTATATCCTACATATACAATTTTAAAAAGACCAGTTATATACGTGATACTACTAGTCTTTTGGTATTTTGTTTGTATGGCATTAAAGGTATTAAGTATAGCACCTTGCAGATATAATCTGATTAATTGAAAGTATGTGACCATCCTCACTTACCCATTCATTCTTCTCAAAGGAATATAAAAAAACATAAAGGGTAGGGCTTTCTAGACAATTTGTAACAACGCATAATCTGTATGTATCCTTATTGTTGTTCATTTTTGAAAATTCATTTGGAGTAAGTTCAACAGAAAGATTGTGACCTGATAATCCTTTTACTTCTATTTTTAATTTTCTTTTTTTGTGGACTGCTTCCAAATCCCAGCCTAAATTTTCTCTTTCTACAGATTTAACAGAAAAACCCCTACCTGAATATTCTTTGATAACCTCTTTGATAGCTATATTCTCTATTTTTTTTCTCAATTCTACATCAGGTTGGCGAAATGTTGAAGTACGGCTCCTACTAATTTTCTTTTTTTCATATATTTTAATAAGTATTAGAACTTCTTTTTTAAAATCTATCATACTTGTGCTATCAGCGTACCAAACATTTGATTGACCCATACCTCCTTTTACTCCTCTTGGTATTAGTGGAACGAGAATCTTTCATCTATACTAAGTAAAGTTGCGTTGTCTGCATTAGCAACAACATAATATCCAATATACTCATTTCTAAATTTTCTCTTTTCGAGATTAGTAGCCTGATAATCTTTAAAAATTCTAGCACTCTTATACCATCCTACTATATATGGTCCACCATCCTTGTGAGTTGCTGTAAAAACAACCAAAACATTATCTATGAATTCATCTTTTTCGCTTGCACCTAATCTTTGAAGATTATTGTATCCACCTGGCTGAGCATAACCATATACCTTATTATCAATCTTCCTAAAATTGAATATTTCGTGTCCATAACCGTGCTTTTTAACGTAGGATCCACCTCCGTGTATTTGTTTATCATTTCCTGATAAACCATCATATCTTTCCATCCATGCTGTATTTAAAAAAACCATAGTTTCCATTTTCTAGCTGAAAGGAGATAGAAAATTACATAATTATTTCTATCAATCTTATTGGTAATTATAAATCATTTCATGTTTATAATTTTCATTTATATAAATAAACAAATTCATAGTTTATTCCAACTTTTTTACACATTGTAAATATATAGTATTATACCATTAAAAAATATTTTACATC
>DUWA01000081.1 GCA_012840755.1 Mycoplasmatota bacterium
CTTTTTTTATATTCAATTGTGTGACATATGTATTATAACTCTACAATTATTTAACTTTTCATTCTTATCTTTAAATATAATAAAAGAGTCTCTTATTATTGCTAAAACTTTTGTTATACAGCCGCTAAAAGTCCCCAACATAAGATAATGTATAATATTCAAAAAATTAGATATTATCATATTAGTAAAAATTTTAGTCTTAGTTTTTTGATGATATGCCATTAAAGATATAATAAATGCTAAAAGTCCTATTATTTGAGAAATTATATATATCATTTAATTTTAACAATCCAATGTAATTTTATTTCTACTATTTAACAAATTATATCATAAATTCGACAAATATCTTAGCTATAAATTAATTTCTTGCTACTTTTTATAATATAAGATTCTCTAGCTTAGTTAAATCAGTTTGTTTTAAAACTGTTATTTTATATAGTTCAATATTTATCTTTCCTATCAAAATAAAAAAACTCATATCCAAAATTTTATTAGGGATTATGAGTTTTATTTATAATTTTACCACATCTACATGGATAATAATTTATAGTATTATAATTATTTATTATTTACGTCCATATTTTTTATTTGAGTTATTTTATTTTTTTGCGCTAATTAAACTTCTTTTTTGTTATATATTTTGCACGAAATTTTAAATGATACAAAATAATTTAACAGTATTAAAATAATGCCTATTATTGGTATTAGATGTGAGTATATATCTAAAAACGATAAATCAATTTCAGGTACTAACATATATATTAAAGTCAACGCTATAACAATAACCATCATAACTAAATATATTTGGAGCCTACCTTTTTCCGCACCATATTTATATATATATGGTATTTGTATTGATTGTATAAATGATAAGGCAACCATTCCACCTAATAGTGTTGATGATATTGAATCAAAATTCGGTTTTATATTGTTTATAAGGTAAGGAATTAGAATTCCAATAATTGTACCAAAGAATGCTCCTATTAATACACTAGATATGCAAAAAACGTACTTTGATAATATTATTTCTCTTCTTGTAAGAGGTAAGGTTAAAATATATCTATCCGATTTTGACTTTTCATCATAATTAAAAGTAGCCATTGCATATATACTAAATAAAAACATAATCATAATTGGACCAGTATTCCCAATATTAGAATTCTTTGACTCGAGAATTATTAGTACTAAATAAATAAGAGTGCTTAGAATAAAATTTTTTTTATATGATTTTAATTGTAATAAATCCTTTATTAATAGTCCTTTTATAGAATTCATATTATTTTACCCCCTTTATATAAATTAACATTATTTCATCTAAAGTTGGTTTATCAATTACCTTCACATCATACTTAGTCTTAAAGTTATTTCTATCAGCTATTAATAACTCGTAATCAAATTTATTCTTTCTGTATTTTATATAATCATCTTTTTCTATTTTTATAAACTCATCTTCAGTGCATCTAACAATTCCATAGTCATCCAATAATTTATCTTTTTCTTCACTTAATATTATTTCACCTTTATTAATAAATACTATATAATCGGCAACAGTTTCCAAATCTGACGTAATGTGACTTGATACAAAGATAGAATGATTCTCATTTTGAATAAAATCTAGAAATATGTCTAATATTTCACTTCTAGCAATAGGGTCAAGACCACTTGTTGGTTCATCAAGAATTAATAGTTCCGGATGATGAGACAAGGCAACAGTAATTTTTAATTTCATAAGCATGCCACTTGAGTATTCCTTAATCATCTTTTCTATAGGAAGTTTAAAATCATTTAAATATTGAATAAATAATTTTTCATCCCATTCCTTATAAAGAAATTTCATTATTTTATTAATATCTGATGGTGTTAATTGCTCAGAAAAGAAACTATTATCTAAAACAACACCTATTTTTTCTTTAATATCTTTTTCTTTTTCCTTGTAATCATTTCCAAAAACTTTTATATCCCCAGTATCTACATTAATCATATTTAAAATAGACTTAATGGTTGTTGTTTTTCCAGCTCCATTTTCGCCAATAAAACCAACTATCACACCTCTGGGAATAGAAAGATTTATATTTTTCAATTCAAATAAATCATATTTTTTAGATAAATTTTTAACACTTAAAATTTCACTCATTATTATCCTCCCATAAAATATTGAATATGCTATTAATGTCTTCCTTCGTAATACCACATATCTTAGCAATCGATATTGATGTTTCTATTAACCTTTCTATTTTTTTAAATTGATCTTCTTTTATTAATTCAATGTTTTTATTTGAAACGTAAGTTCCTTTAGCAGGAATTGTTTCTATATAACCTTCTCGCTCTAAATCAATATATGCATTTTTTGTAGTTATAACACTAATTCCTAAATCCTTAGCTAACGCCCTAATAGAAGGTAATTGGTCTCCTGGTTTTAAACGGTTAGTAATTATCTCATTTTTAATTTGTTCCTTTACTTGTTTATATATAGGTTTATCACTAGAATTACTAATTATAATATTCATACAAACCCCCTCTGTATATAAACAGTATATACAGATTTTTTATGCTTGTCAACAAAAAAAGTAGAATTTATTCTACTTGATTTTTTATTATTTGATTTTAATTAATTTTAAAAATAATATTTATCAGCTAAAATAACAAAATTTTATTTTTTCAAAACATGTTTTTTTTCATGATTATTTTGTTTAATATTTCCAATTTCGTTATTAATTACAGATTGAATTAACTCAATCGGAATCCCAATTTCAACTAGATCTTTAATTTTTTCTGTA
>DUWA01000082.1 GCA_012840755.1 Mycoplasmatota bacterium
GATAATCTAGTCCAACTTCACCGATGCCAACTACTTTTTTATTTGTTATATTTTTTTCTATAAAAGCTATATCTTCGTCTGTGTAGTCATCTGCGAACTCCGGATGTATTCCTATTGTTGCATATATATTAGTGTATTTATTCGCTAACTTTATTGCATTTATATTTGTAGCTGTTGATACTCCACTTACTATAATTATATGGTTCTTCATATTATTAATTACCTTATCAATATTTTCATAGTCATCTAAGTGAC
The DNA here is from genome assembly GCA_012840755.1 of Mycoplasmatota bacterium. Lineage (GTDB taxonomy): Bacteria > Bacillota_I > Bacilli_A > RF39 > UBA660 > DUWA01. The sequence continues at coordinate 256 of DUWA01000082.1, forward strand.
AATGTGTATCTATTAGCATAAAAACTCACCTCAATAAAAAAATTATACCACAAAAGGTATAAAATTTATTTTTTTATCTTTATATAAAGATATTTTAAAAGATATACTACAACTAAAAAAAGATATACTCCATCAATATAATCAAACTTCTTAATTATATTTCCAAAAATAATAAAATATAAAATTAGAAATACCAATACCCCACCGATGATTTCTTTTTTTTCCTCTATTGTCATAGCATCCCCTATCCTAAACAATATTACTATAACATTAAAGTATTATATACACAAATAATTTTGTAACATAATTATCGACATTTTACAATTTTTTACACTAATATATAACAAAAAGAGATTCATTATCTCTTTTTTATTTTTCTATTTCTTCTAATTTCTTATTTTTATCAATTCTAATAAATAAAGGTTTAGGGTTATTTAATTTTATTTCATAATCTAATCCGTTGAAATCACTTAAAGAATCAAAGTGTGTATTACGAGTGTTTAATTGTTCAAATATACTATTTGCAGTATCAGGTAAAAACGGCTGTAATAATACTGCACCAACTCTTATAGATTCCAACAAATTATATAAAACTGTTGATAATCTTTCATAATTTTCTTCTTTTCCTAAAATCCATGGACATGTCTCATCAATATATTTATTCGCCCTTCTAAATATATTAAATATACAATCTATTGAATCAGCAACCCTATAGTTAGCCATTTTTTCTTCTACCATTTTAGGGGTAGATTTTACCAAACTAATAAGTTCATCATCAATCTCTTCTACTAGATTTGGTTCAACTACAACACCATCAAAATATTTATGAGACATCGATATTGTTCTATTTACTAGATTTCCTAGATTATTAGCTAAATCAGAATTAATTCTTTCTATTAATAACTCATGAGTAATTATTCCATCATTATCAAACGGCGTTTCATGTAAAACAAAATATCTTACTGCGTCTACACCATAGTGCTTTACCAGTTCATCTGCATACATTAAATTTCCCTTTGACTTACTCATTTTTTCCCCACCGGCTAAAAGCCAAGGATGTGCAAAAATTTTCTTTGGAAGTGGCAAATCAAGCGCCATCAACATAATTGGCCAATAAATCGCATGAAATCTTAATATGTCTTTCCCTATTAAATGAATGTCAGCAGGCCAAAATTTATTAAATTCCTCAGAATGATTCTTATCAATATCATAACCTAAGAAAGTTATATAATTACTTAGTGCATCTATCCAAACATAAACTACATGTTTTTCGTCAAAACTTACTGGTATTCCCCATTTAAATGAGGTTCTAGAAACGCAAAGATCTTTTATTCCTGGTTTTATGAAATTATTAATAATTTCATTTTTTCTACTCTCAGGTTCAATAAAACTAGGATTTTCATATATATATTTTTCTAATTTATCTGAGTATTTAGATAATCTTAAAAAATATGCTTCTTCAGTTGATTTAATAACATCTCTACCACAATCAGGGCATTTTTTTGCATCTAATTGACTTTCTGTACAAAAAGATTCACAAGGAATACAATATAATCCTTCATATTTCCCCTTATAAATATCACCTTGTTCATAAAGTTTTTTAAATATTTGACCAACTTTTTCTTTGTGAGAAGGATTGGTTGTTCTTACAAATCTATCATAAGTTGTGTTCATTAAATCCCAAATTCTTCTAATTTCCAAAGCAACATCGTCAACATACTCTTGTGGGTTTTCATTATTTAATTTTGCTTTATCTTCTATTTTTTGTCCATGTTCATCTGTCCCAGTTTGAAAATAAACATCATATCCTTGCAGTCTTTTATATCTCGCAATGGCATCAGCCAAAATGATTTCATAAGTGTTTCCTATATGTGGTTTTGCTGATGCATATGCAATAGCCGTTGATATATAGAAAGGTTTATTCAATTACATCTCCTCCTCTGTTTGTGCTTCCAATCCCAGATTCTCTTGTATTTAATATTTTTTCTTCGTTATCAACTGTTAAAAATTTTGTGAATATTCCTTGAATAAAATGTTCTCCTTTTTTTATTACAAAATCTTTATCTCCTTCATTTTGAAGTGCAACCCATATATGACCTTCATTTGATTTATTATTATAGTAATCTGAATCTATTATACCAATCTGATTACAAAGTCTAACATTATACTTAAATCCAACACTACTTCTAACAAAAAGCATAAGCATTTCATCATTTTTCATATAGCTTTTTATCCCTGTTGGAATCTTTTTTATTTCGTTTGGTTTAATTATAAAATCATATAAGGCTACAAAATCATAACCCGCGCTATTTTTAGTATTGCGTTTTGGTAAAGTATATTCATCATATATAACTTTATTATCCTCAACATCACTACAAAACTGGTCAAAACTAATTTTTTCAAATCCTCTATTCATACTATCCCTCCAAAAAAAAACATCCTATATAAGGACGTATTAAACGTGGTACCACCTTAATTTATAATAGAAACCTATTATATCTCGATAATTTAACGCATCATACGTCTAAGTTTACATATCAACTTAGCAATTCCGGAACCATTTAAAATAATACTTTTATCTATTTACACCAACCATAGACTCTCTTTGAAAAGTAGTTATTCTTCTTTCCTTCATAACCTTTATATAACACATATATTATACCATATATGTGTTTATTCTTCAAGATATCTTATTAAAAATGATGCTAATATACTAATTATTTTTTCATCATTTGTATTTAGTGTTTCATCGTTTGATATACATATAACTAATCCTTCAACATCTCCATTTATTACTATTGATCTTATAATATATGTGCTTGTTAAACTATAATTATCAGTCAACTTTATTTCTTTTGGATATTTTTCAAAAACTTCAATTCTTCTTGAAATTTGGTTTTCTAAATATTCACTTATTGGTTTTTTAAGAATTTCTTTTTTTAAATTACCAGATACTGCTATAAATTCATCTTTACTGGTAATAATAATATTGTGTTTTATAAACGCATAAACAGAATCGGTAAAATTTTGGGCCATATCTTCTATTTTACTTATTAAAGAGTGCTTTTTAAAAACTATATTTTCGTCATTCTCAATATATATTTCTAAACTGTCCCCTTCTTTTATTCTAAATGTTTTTCTTATTTCCTTTGGAATAACAATTCTTCCAAGCTCATCTATTCGTCTAATTATTCCTGTTGCTTTCATGCTACCTCACTTTCTATATGTATTTTGTGTTAAAATATGTAATTTATACTTAACAATAAAAAATTAAATATGATATAATTATTGAGCTGAAAGGAGTAAATCATGGATAAAGTATATATTTTTGGACATAAGAAGCCAGATACCGATAGTGTAACTGCTGCTATTGCCTTATCTTATTTAAAAAATAAATTAGGTAAAAATACTGAACCTAGAATACTAGGTAATATAAACAATGAAACAAAATTTGCACTAAATTATTTTAATATATCCGTGCCAAAATATCTGAATGATGTTAAATTACAAATTAAAGATATAAATTATCCAAAAGATGTTTTTATAAGAAGTGATGCTACAATTTTAGAGAGTTATCATTTTATGACTAAAAGTGGAGTTAGTACTATTCCAGTTATAGATAATGAAAAATACTATCTTGGGTCAATATCAATGAAAGACATTGCAAGAGATTTAATTAGTGGAGATTATCATATATTAAATACATCTTACCTAAATATAATAAAAACATTAAATGGAGAAAAAATATTAAAATTTGATGAAAATATTAATGGAAATTTACTGATTGCTTCATATAAAAGCACTACTTTTATAGAAAATGTAACAATTGATCATGATACTATAATTATTGTTGGTGATAGACATAGTATTATTGAATATGCAGCTAATAGTGGGGCAAAACTAATCATTTTAACAGGTAATGCAAATATAAAAGGTGAGCATATCAAAATTGCTAAAAAGAATAATGTTAATATTATTAGAACTAAACTAAGTTCATTAGATGTTTCAAAGAAAATAAATTTTTGTAATTTTGTTTCTAATATAATGAATACTACTAGTGTAACTACTGTTAACGAGAGTGAAGAGGTTAATGATTTTATAGAACTTGCAAATCGAACTAAATTTAGCAATTATCCTGTTATTGGTAAAAACAACAAATGTATGGGGATAATTAGACTTGCAGATATTGCAGATAAAAATAAAAAGAAAGTAATACTAGTAGACCATAACGAACCTACACAAAGTGTAGATGGAATTGAAGAAGCAGAGATTCTTGAAATTGTTGACCATCATAAACTAGGTTTGATTGGCACATCAATGCCTATTAATTTTAGAAACATGCCTGTAGGTAGTACAAATTCAATTATATTCTTGTTATATAAAGAAAATAATATTGAAATACCTTACGATATTGCAGGAATTATGATGTCTGGAATAATCTCTGATACTCTATTATTCAAATCTCCTACAACAACAGAACTTGACAAGGAAATTGTTAATAAGTTAGCTGATATAACTAGAGTTGATTATGAAAAATATGCAATGAAAATGTTTGAAGCTGGTTTTTCATTAGAAGGACGTTCATTAGATGATTTATTGTATGCTGATTTTAAAGATTTTACTATAGAAAATAAAAAAATAGGTATAGGGCAAGTATCAACATTAAATATCGGTGATTTTAAAAAGAAATCAAATGATTTGATTAATCTTATAGAAAAAGTTGCAAGTGATAATAACTATTATCTAGTTACATTATTTGTAACTGATGTTAAGTCAAATGGTTCTTATATTTATTATAATAATAGTGCTGAAGATTTAGTGAAAAATAGTTTTGACATAGATTCTATTACACAAGGACACTATTTTGATGGAATAGTATCTAGAAAAAAACAAATTATTCCTAGAATAATGGATACTCTAGAAAAAAAATAATGCTATTATAATAACATTATTTTACTAATAAACCTTAATTGAGTATATATTCAATTGGGGTTTTATTTTTGATATAAAAATATACACTTATACTATATTCCTAATCTTTAACAAAGAAATTATGCTTTTTTTAAAAAAAGTAGATATCTTTTTATCTACTTTTATTCACAACTTCATCACATTATATTTTTTTTGTTTTTTCTATTATTTTTATTAGTTCAATTAAATAATATATATAATGTTTATCTAATTTAACTGTGTCTAAAATAATAATTAAATTATTTCCTCTATTAGAGAATCTGAACATTCTACTTAAATTAGTTACTTCAAAAAATAGTTTTTGTCCATCTATATTTGAAAAAAAATCTTTTTCAATTGTTATTTCTATAAAATTTTTAGTTTGCTTTATTTTATTAATTTTTAGTTTTCGTGCTGTTTTTTCAAACCATTCAGCATACATATATATATTTAATTCTTCAGATATTCTTCCAAATCTATCTTCAATTTCTGTTTTAATTTCTGTTAGTTTCTCATAAGAATCTATTGAATTAATTTTTTGGTGAATCATTATTTTAATATCTTCATCATATATATATTCATCGGATATTTTAGTACTAACATCAATTAAATTGTTTTCATCTTTTTCTTCTAATGCTATTTCATATCCTTGTTGTTTTTTTATTTCTTCATCCAACATTTTTAAAAATAGTTCAATTCCAATAGCATCTATATATCCGGACTGTTCACTACCAAGAATGTCTCCTGCTCCCCTAATAGACAAATCTCTCATTGCTATTTTAAATCCACTACCTAACTCTGTAAATTCTTTAATTACTTTAAGTCTTTTAGTCGCTATTTCGGATAATATTTTATTTTTATCATACATTAAATAACAATACGCAATTTTATTTGTTCTACCAACTCTACCACGTATTTGATATAATTGTGACAATCCAAAATTATTAGCATCCATTATAATTAATGTGTTTACTGAAGGTATATCTATACCCGTTTCTATTATTGTTGTACATATTAAAACATCATATTCTTTATTTATAAATTTATACATTACATTTTCTAATTCACTTTTTGGCATTTGCCCATGAGCAGTAATAATTTTAGCACCTGGGGTTAATCTTGAAATTTCATTTGCTTTTAACTCTATATCTTCTATTTTATTATATAAAATAAACACCTGACCGTTTCTTGAAATTTCTTTATATATTGCATCTTTAATTATTCTATCGTTTTCTGCTAATACATATGTTTGGACAGGATACCTATCAATTGGTGGTGTTTCAATAATAGATAAACTTCTAATACCTGTCATTGCCATTTGTAAAGTTCTAGGTATTGGCGTAGCTGATAGTGTTAATATATCAATATTGTTTTTCAACTGTTTAATTTTTTCTTTATGTTTTACACCAAATCTTTGTTCCTCATCAACTACTAACAAACCTAAATCTTTAAAAATCACATCATTACTAAGCAGTCTATGTGTACCTATTAAAATGTCGATTTTGCCTTCGCTTAAATCTTTAAGTAATTTTTCTGCTTTTTTCTTACTTACAAATCTGTTTAATATCTCTATGTTAATAGGAAAATTTTTAAATCTCTCTAAGGCATTATTATAATGTTGGTTTGACAATATAGTTGTTGGACAAAGTAGCGCTACTTGCTTTCCTGATAAAACAGCTTTGAACATTGCCCTAAAAGCTACTTCTGTTTTCCCATATCCTACATCCCCACATAATATTCTATCCATTGGTTTTGCGCTTTCCATATCTTTTTTTATCTCATCTATAACCTTTATTTGATCAAGCGTTTCCTCATATGGAAATTCACTTTCAAATTTTATTTGTTCTTCGGTATCACTAATATATTTATATCCCGTACTTGCTTCCCTTTTAGCATATAATTCTAATAACTCACTAGCTATACTTTCTATTTTCTTTCTAACTTTTAATTTTGTTTTTTCCCACTCAGTACTATTTAAACTATTTATTTTCGGTATTAAATTTTCATTTGTTGAATATTTACTAATATATTCCATTTTCTCTACAGGCACATATAGTTTATCTCCGTTTTTATATTCTATTTGTAGGTAATCCTTTTGTAATCCGTTTTTATTTAACGATTTTATTCCAACATATCTACCTATACCATATATAGAATGTACAATATAGTCTCCACTATTTAACTTGACAACATCCTTTATTCTTGTTCCTATTTTAAAATTATTTTTATACTTATAATTTTTATTTTCCAAATTAAATATTTCTCTTTCAGATATAAATACATTATTATTAATTTCAAAGCCATTCGTTAATTTTTTAATAATAATATTTATTCTGTTTTTATAAATATTATTTTCATCAGTATAGAGTATTTCTATATCAGAAAAATTATCTATTATTTTATTTAACTTATTTCTGTCAGACACACATATAATTATTGTCTTTTTATTATTTAAAATATCTTTTATTTTGTTAGTTATTTGTGAAACACTACCGACAAAAGATTCAACGCTACCACTTTGATATTTTATTATTTCTAAACCATTGAATAGTGTGTTATCAAAGTCGTTAAAATATATAATATTGTCATCATCACATTTTTTGATTTCATATAGATTATTCATATATTTTTTATTTACGTTCTCACCAATACTTATGTTATAGTTAACAATTTCTTCTTGTAGAATTTTATATGAATTATTTAAATCATTATAATTTATAAATATTTCTGTATAATTACCTAAATAATCAGATATGTTTTTTATCTCTCCATATTGTATTAAATTACTTTGTTTAATTGTATCAGCATTAATTTCATCATTTGTTAAAAACTCTGTGTTTGGATATATTTTAATTTGATTTATTTCTTTTATTGTTCTTTGTGAATCTATATCAAATTCTCTTATTGATTCGATATTATCTCCCCAAAATTCAATTCTTATAGGATTATCAAATTGTATAGGAAATATATCAATTATATAGCCTCTAATTGCTATATCTCCTGTTTTACTAACTATCGAATCCCTAGTATAGCCAATTTCTATTAGGGATTTTATTAAATTCTTTTGATTAATCTCTTGACCTTTTTTTAATATATATATTTTTTCTCTATATAATTTAGAAGGTGGTAAATATCTTAAATATCCAAGCAGATCGGTTATAATAATATATTTTTCATCTAACACTTTATTTAATGTTTCCAATCTAGTATTTTTTAATTCTGGTGATATAGCAAGTGCTTCACTAGTTAGAAAATCATCCATTGGAAATATTAATGTTTTATCGTTATGATTTAATATTGTTTGATAAAGCTTATTTGCTTCATATAATGTATTTGTTATAACAAGTAAGTTTTCATTTTGTTTTTTAAATAAGTTATTTATATATATTCCCTTTAATTCGTCATTTAGACCAATTATTTGAACATTATTTTTTAAATTCCTAAACATATTTTCAAATACATTCATAAATATCTCCTTTCATAAACGATAAAAATGATACTATAAGTATCACTTAACGCTGTTATATTTGCTCATAAATTTTTCAAAATTTAAATTGATATAATCATTAAATATTATAGGAAAAAGTTCAATAATTTGTTCAATAACTTCTTTTTCTTCATTACTAAATTTTCCTAACACATAATCATTTATATTAATATTATTATTTCTAGAAATTCCTATCTTTATTCTTTTATATTCTTTCGTTCCTAAATTTTCTTCAATATTTTTTAATCCATTATGGCCACCTGATGTTCCTTTAAATTTTATTTTTAAACTACCAATAGGAATATCCATATCATCATGTATAATTAAAATATCATTGATTTTTATTTTGAAATAATCACAATATTTTTTTATAACAACTCCAGATAAATTCATATATTTCTGTGGTTTTAAAAATATAATTTTCTCACCATTCATTTTAATTTCTGTATATAAACCATCAAATTTATTTTTATCAAACTTTAGATTTAAACTCTCTACTATTTTATCAATTGCTCTAAATCCTATATTATGCCTTGTATTGTCATATTCTTGTCCTTTATTACCAAGGCCAATAATTAATTTCAAAAAATCACCTACTTTATATTATGATACTCATTATAAATATTATTTTTAGCTGTTTTTCTATCTTTTGCAACTAATTTTATAGCATCATTTGTTTTATATCCTTCTTTAATGTATAAGTTAACATGTTCAATAATTGTTAAATTATCATATTTTTTTGTTTCATTAGACTCGCCTACCAAAACAACTATCTCTCCTTTTAATTCATTTATTTGGTTTATTATATCACGAATATCTCCACGTATGTATTCTTCAAATTTTTTACTTATTTCCCGGGAAATACATATTTTTCTATTCCCCATTATTTCATATATATTAATTAATGTATTTTTTATTCTATGTGGAGCTTCATAAAATATAATTGTTGCCTTAATATTTTTTAATTCTTCTAGTTCTTTTTTTCTTTTAGTTTCTCTATTATCTAAAAAACCATAAAACATAAAATGTTTAGACTTTAGTCCAGAAGATGCTAGTGCTGGGATTAATGCTGTTGCTCCTGGTAAAGTTACAACATTAAATCCATTCTCAATCGCACATAAAACCAATTCATATCCCGGGTCACTTATTACAGGTGTTCCTCTATCACTTACAAGTCCAATATTATAACCTTTATTTAAGTAATCTAATAATTTTTCTTTATTATTATATTCATTATGAAGATGACTGGAAAAAAGTTTTTTTTTAATTCCTAAATGCGTTAATAGTTTCATTGTTACTCTTGTATCTTCAGCAAATATAACTTCAACTTCATTTAATACTTTTACTGCACGATATGTAATGTCATCCATATTACCAATTGGTGTCGGTATTAAATATAGTATAGGTTTCCCATCATAACTTTTTTGAATCATTTTATCACCCTATTTCAAAATATTTTTTAATTTGATCAGTATAATTTCCTTCTTCGTCATGTGCATATATTGGTGGTAAAATTTTCAAGCCAGGTTTGCCATTTTTTCTGCCTTCTATAAGAACAATATTAGATTCCTTATTTTTCATAGGATAGACAAACTGTATTTTTTTAGGCTCAATACCATTATTTTTCATTTCTATTATTATATCAATTAGTCTATCTGTTCTATGAACTATTCCTAATATTCCACCATTTTTTAACAATTTTTTTGATATTTTACATATTTGACTTAAAGTTAATTTGATTTCATGACGTGCAATCTTTTTAAATTCACTATCGTTCAAATTTGAATTCTCATCAATTTTGAAAAATGGTGGATTACATGTAATAATATCATAACTATCTGTTTCTATTTTTTTATATAATTCATTTATATCTTCATTTATTATTTCTATTTTTTCTTCTAAATTATTTATTTTTACACTTTTAACAGCTAAATCATATACTTCTTTTTGAATCTCAACACCAATTATTTTAGCATCTGTCTTTGTTGTTAAAATTAAAGGAATAGGTGCGTTGCCACAACCTATGTCCAAAATCTTTTCTATATTTTTATTAATAGTTATAAAATTAGGTAATAAAACAGAGTCAAGTGAAAAATTGAACATTTGTGTATTTTGAACAATAAACATATTTTTATAACCTAATAAGTAATTAACAACTTCCATCTTGTTCCTTTTCTATAAACTCAACTATTCCCTCATTAGGAATGTCGACTTTATATGCCCTTCTTAGAATATCTACACTTATTACCTTTCCTTCTCCTTTTTCTGTTTGAATTATTTTCCCTATTTTTGGTAATCCTTTTTTACATTCTAAATAGCACTCATTTTCGTATTTTAAACAACATAATAATCTTCCGCATACACCATTAATTTTATTTGGATTCAAAGAAATATTTTGATTTTTAGCCATATTAATTGTAACTGAATCAAGTTCGTTTAAAAATTTGGAACAGCACAATCCTCTTCCACAAGGACCACAGCCACCAATTTCTTTTGCTTTATCTCTAACTCCTATTTGTCTTAATTCAATTCTGGTTTTGTATATAGCTGCAAGATCTTTTACTAAATCTCTAAAATCAACTCTATTATCTGATAAGAAGTTAAAAGTTAATTGCTCTCTATCAAAACTATAATAGGCATTTAAAATTTGCATATTTAGTTTTTTTGTTTCTACTTTTTTTCTACAAACTATTAATGCTTTTTTTGCATCATTAATATTTTGCAAGTTTTTTAAATAATCATCTTTAGTCGCTATTCTTATCACTTCATTGATTGGGGTATTTATTTTTTCTTCATCTATCTCAAATAACTCTTTTTCTATTTTACCATATTGCTGCCCTTTTTCTGTCTTTACAATTACATCAATTTTATTTTTTAATTCTAGCCCATTCGGTTTGAAAAAATATATTTTTCCTTTTTCTTTAAAAGTCACTCCAACAACTTTAATCATTTTCCACCTCCTCAAACCTTATAAAAAGTTTATCCAAAACTAAATTATTATTAACATTGTAGATTATATTGTTTTTTAATTCATATAGGATTTTTATTTTATCAATAATTATTCTATTATTAATATGATGTTTTAAATCCAACAAACTTTTTTCAAAATCATAAAAATATTCTATATCTCTACCCATTAATATATTTAAAATATCTTTATAAAAAATAA
>DUWA01000012.1 GCA_012840755.1 Mycoplasmatota bacterium
AAACTTCATCTATCATTAGTGCATCCATTCTTATCAGTTTTAAATTATTTAATTCAAGATTTTCAAGTTTTTCAACAGCTCTTACAATAACACTATCATACTTCTCAATTCCTATAAAATTAATATTAGGATTTTTAATAGCATTTTCTACAATAAAATCGCCTTTTCCCATACCAATTTCTATTCTTATTGGATTATCATTATTAAATAATTTATTATATCTATTTTTATATTCAACCGGATTAGATATAATATATCTAGAACTTTTTATTTTTTCCTTAGCACCTTTAACATTCTTAAGTCTCATGATATCACCTAAAAATAATTATATCATAATAGGCACAAAAAATAAACAAAAGCATACTATTTATTAGAAGTAATAAAGGAGTGAGAATGTGAAAAAAGATCGTAATTGTGGTATGCCACCATATCCTGTTTATCCTGCTTATCAACCAATGATGCAACCAATGCCATATATGCAACCTGGGCCTGCTATGCAACCAATGCCATATATACAACCAGGACCTATGCAACCATCATTAGCATATCCAGCCCCAAATATGACAGGAACAAATATGGGTTATAATCAAACAAACTTAAATCAAGGAGCAAAAGAAAATTATCAATTATATAATACGGAATCAGCTTCTTCCATTGAAGAACAGATAAATACATTAACTAATAGATTATCAACACTTGAAAGAAAAGTTTCTAATATTGAATCAACAATGGATAATAACGCATCAATAATCAACACAAAATATAATACATCAAATTATCAAATGATGTAAAAAAAAGATAATCACTTATCTTTTTTTTGTTAATATATATATTATTATTATACTTGATAAACCCAAGGATGAGAAAAATAATATTTTATTATTTGTATTATTTTTTTCTTCACTTTCTTCTTCTGTAGTGTTCCTATCAATTTTTATTATATATTCATCATCTTTTGAATATAAATAATTTTCTCTAGCATAACGTGCTAAATAATCTGGGTCTTTCAACTTCTTTATCTCTGTTTTTAAATTTTCTCCATCTTCTTTTAACTCAACTAGCTGGTTATTTAATTTTTTTTCATTATTAGCTAATTTTTTTATTTCAAATGTATATGATAAAGTACTAAATAAAGCATAGCATATTATCGACACTGATATGCTTCCAAAAAATATCAAACGTTTATGCTTTTTAGTCATTTTATTAGTTTTTTTCATTACATCACCTATTACGATTGATTATAACACGTAATTATATATAAATCAATTATATTAACTAACTTTCCAACTCTCAACAACATCGCAGTTACTGCTATATGGAGCTGGGTTTGGCATCTCCATTTTAATTATTGTAGGTATTTTAAATGCCTTACCAAAAGCTACACATGTTCCTGGTTGTAGAGTCTTTTGTTTTTCTACAATTTCTGCGCTTATGTTAGGTAACATTTTTCTAATATATTCTAAATCTCTAGGATGATTCATTTTAAATATTATAAAATTACTACATTGTGATATAACAGTCTCTGAAATCTCAACTGGTCTTTGAGATATTAAATTTAATATAAGACCATACTTTCTTCCTTCTTTAGCAATACGATCAAATATATTATAACCTATTAAATATTTATCATTGTCGTTTTGAACAAATCTATGTGCTTCTTCAAGAAATATATGGAAAGGAATCGTTGCTCTTTCTTTTAGTCTTTTAGTAAAATCAAACAACATTCTCATATATATTTTTGCA
>DUWA01000083.1 GCA_012840755.1 Mycoplasmatota bacterium
AATTAATTCCAATTCATTATTATATCTTTGAATAGTATTTTCTTTATCATCATATATATATAAACTTTTTTCGCCTGTTTCAGTATTCATTCCATAAATAAGAGCGAATCTAGATGTTTCTTTTGTTTTATATACATTAATTTTTGTATCAAATAAGTTTATAGAATACTTTTTATATTTTTTTGGTATTTCACCTTTATAATCTTCTAAATATAGAACTGTTTTATTAAATGAATACTCATTATATAATTTATATGAATTATTTGTTTTGTCATATACATATAAATTAATATTTCCTTCACTATCTTTAAGAGCAACAAGTGTAAATTTAGTTATTTCATTATATAGTGCCGGAACATCTTCCTTATCATATTTTACAGTAATAAAATCAAATCCAGAAGGAGCTTCAATTAGTTCGCTTTTTCGAACAACAGTAAAATCCTTATTGTCAATTTTAATATTAATTGGTTCGTATTCTTTTACAACAACATTTATACTATATGTTCTAACATTACCGTTTTCGGCAGTAACTTTTATTTCAATACGATTACTTCCTTCTACTAATTCTTTTTCTCCTAACCCACTTATACTAGATTTTGAATCTTCCTTTGTTCCATTAATAGTTATATTTTTTGTTTCTGGTTCAAGTTCAACCGTATAATCAAGCGTTTGTTTATTAAATACTGGGTTTAAACTACCTTTATCAACTGTTAAACTAGACAAATAATTATTTTTACTATAAGTTGCCTCTAGTTCTGCTTGTGTCATAATTTTTATTGAACGACTACCTTTATTCACAGTCATATAACTTTCAGTATCAAAATCTACAACGGATGCATTACTAATTGAAACAGTTGCATTTCCAGATGCTTTTGCCCTAAATGTGTATGTATATGTTACACTTTTTTTATTAGCAGCACTAGCGTAATCAACAGCTCTCAGCCCGCTGGCAGTACTACTGATGAAAGTTAACTTTGATGTGTCATAGCCAACTACTATATCCCATGAACCTAATGCTGCACTTGAAGAAATTGTAACACTAAAAGTTACATTATTTCCAACTATAACAGTAGATTTAGATGAAGTTATTGAAATATTAGCAGTAGCTGCACTTACATTAGTAATAAAACCAAATATACAAAATGTTGTTATTCCTATAATTAATAGTTTGATTTTTCTCATATTTAACTCCTTTTATTGTTGAATACTTATTGATCCAAGTATATGTTTTTGGATTCTTAATAAGTCCACAATATCTACATTTCCATCCTTATTTGTATCTGCTGCTTTTACAAAATATTCAGATAGATTAGATGTCCCTAAAATATATTTTTGTACCCTTAACAGATCAACTATATCTATATTACCATCACTATTTATATCACCATATATAGTGGTAATAAATTCTTTTGTTTCTGAACCTGTAGTGATAATTATTTTATCACCTGTTCCTAGTTTTGAAGTTGTTTTAATACTTCCATTTACATCTTTTATAATTGTAGTTGCCTCATTAGTAAGATTAGATATATTTGATATAAATGTCTCTGCAGTTGTTCCAAGATTAATTCCGCTCATGTAATTTTTATTTACTGTAACATTTATTTTATTTATTATTGAATCAACTGTAATATTTGAACTAGATGACTTTTTAATTTTAATTGTATATATCTTTGCTTCGCCATTTTGGGCAGTAACTTTGATACTAACATTAGTCTCTCCACCAGTTAAAACAATCTTTCCAAGACCGGTTACTGAAGCGTTTGAATTAACAGTACTTCCTGAAAGTGTAACAGCAGTAGTTAATGCTGGTACCATGACTTCGTATGATGTTAAAGCACCATCGAAGTTAATAATATTCATCCCATCAACAGTAAGAGTTTTTAAATAATTATTAGGACTACCTAACGGTGGTAGAGATGTTTTTTGTGGCATATTTGAATATACAGGTATTTTAAATACTAATTTTTCATCAAATACATTTATATTTTTATATGCTTCATATATTTTTAAAGTTTCAGAATAATGTGCTTTAACATTTGTCAT
Organism: Mycoplasmatota bacterium; assembly: GCA_012840755.1. Taxonomy (GTDB): domain Bacteria; phylum Bacillota_I; class Bacilli_A; order RF39; family UBA660; genus DUWA01. Next base: position 2,044 of record DUWA01000083.1, read on the forward strand.
ATATTGATGATTAATATTTCCACCAACTAGTACATTAAACTTTTGAAAATACAATGTATCTTGTCCAATATTAATATAACCATCAGCTATAAAATATGCACCACCCATGATTCCTTTTTCTGGAGTATTCCATGGCAGATTATATTTTCTTTTAATTGTATCTGAAGATCTATTACCTGCAGCCCAATCAAGTCCCCTTTGAGCTGCACACTCACCATTAGTTGCTCCTATATTATAAAAATTGTATATTCCTGTTCCATTATAACTTGTACCATTTGACATAGTACATGAATAATCTCCACCAGTACCAGCCAATGTGAATGATTTCCCACTCATTGTTTCTTGTATTATTCTTGATGCTAAATGAATTGGACTTACTTTATACTCGCGAGCAGCATTCATAATATAATCTACGTATTTTTCACCATCTGAACCTTGAAATAACTTAAATATCATTTCTCTTGTATGAACTTCTTCATTATATGAAAGTTCCTCAAACATCCAAATATCGTCGATATTTATAAAATTTCTTGGGTCCATAAAGTATGCAATAGTTTCTTTATTTGCTGCAAACCAGGTAGTACCATCTGTAGGAGTGTATGTGTCCGTATAATAACTGTAATAACCAGGTTCGGTTAATCTTAATCCTTCTGATGATGTTAGTTTTCCATTTATATATGTACGATTTTCAATATCAGCTCTATACTTTTGTTCTGTTACTACTTGTTCAAAAGTTTTCCCTGTATAGTATGGTTTAAAAATCCAATTAGGATATTTTTTTTGAAGTTGTTGTATTAAAACTTGATAATCAGCTGGGAAATCAGAGTTGTCGTTTATTTCATAAACTGAAGCAAATTGTGAACATATATAACCTACTGTTGTAGAATTATATTGCACTTTATACCAAACTGCATCACATCCACCCTCATCATTTACAGTTGCTAAATAATCATATCTAGAATCTTTTATTAATTCATCAACTATTATACTATGATTAATACTTGGACCTGTTCGCATTCTAACTTTTGTATCCTCAATAATAACTATTTTTTTCAATCCCGCACTTACTAAGAAATATGGTGTCAACAAAAAATGAAAACAAATTGTAAAACATATCATTAGTGATATAATAATTCTTAATCGTTTCATTATGCACCTCCAATATTTCTACATAATTCAACAATATTATATCAAAAAATGATTTCAATTTCAATCTGTATAAAACTTCGAACTAAACGTTTACATAAAAAAGGAAACCGTAGCACTACGAGTTTCCTGTGTATCATATAGATACAATAAATTATATGAAAAAAATACAGTTTATATTACAAAACCTTCTTATTATTTAAAAAAAGTGATAAAATATATATTTGAGGGATGATTTAATTATGAAAGAAAAACTAAAAAACTATATTATCTATTTTAAAGATGAAATGAAAAAATCAATAAAAGAGATTAAGGACCCAAAAACTTTTCATAGACAAATACCTAATTTATTAACTTCATCGAGATTATTTTCACCAGCTGTTATATTACCACTTTTCTTTACTGGTAATAATATAGCTGTTGTGCTTGCTGTAGCGGGGTTTGGCTTAACTGATTTATTTGATGGTAAATTAGCAAGAAAATTCAATTCAACATCAAAATTTGGCAAAGATTTGGATGCAATTGTAGATAAAGTATTTGTTTTTACGCTGCTGTTACCATTATTATTAACTAATTCTATCATATCAATAACAATATTATTAGAAGCAATTATTGCTGTTACTAATGTTAAGTCAGAATTAAAAAAATTTGATGTTTATTCAACAAAAACTGGTAAATTTAAAACCTTTTTCATATATTCAACAATTACTTTAGGTTATGCAAGTATTTTTAATAATTATTTTTCATTAATATATTATCTAGGAATTCTATCAACCAACCTTATCCAAATAAAAACTGCAACCGAATATATTATTAATTATAAAAAACAAAATGACAAAAATTATAAATTAAATCCTAATATCGATCAAGATAATAATATTAACTCTAATGTAAATGACAAAGAAAAAAATAATGTTAATTCTATAAACTTTGATATTAAAAATAATATTCCAAATGAAATAAATAATAATCAAAAAAAAGAAAAGGATTTTCAAAATCAGATGGCAGAACTAAAAAGATATAAAGTTGATCTTATTGAAGATAATTACCAAAATGAATATAATGATTTAGCTACAAAAAATAACACTATAGAAAATGGGAAAGTTAAAATAAAAAATAAGTTTTAAAACTTATTTTTTTTATAAACTATCTACAAAACTTTTAAAACTTGAAACAGTTTCTATACTAACTTTTTTCAATTCGTCAACACTATCAGGCATAGCATATCCTTTGAACATAGAATTCATTGACACATCATTTATACCATCACCGATTGTATAAACTGCATCTTTACTAATATTTAAAGCACTTATTAATTTATTAATAGCATTTCCTTTTGATACTTCTTTATCCAATATATTTATCCATGTTTCACTTAAATAACCATCAATCTCTGGAAACTCATTTTTGATTTTATCTAAAATAATTTCTCCTTTTTCATGATCTACATACTTTGCAATTATTGAAATTGAAGGAGTTTCTACATTGCTTGTAAACTCGACTCCGGTATCTAAAAGAACCTCTGGAACTCCTCTGCTTTTATTTAAAAACTTATATATTTTTTTTGCTATATCAATATCAATATTTTTTCTATAGATTTCGCGTCCTGTTCTATCAAAAATCACTCCACCGTCTTTGCAAATAAGAAATGAGTATTTAATATCATAATATTCTATTTCCTCTTTTAAAAGAGAATAATTTCTACCTGTTGCTATAATAAAAACATTCCCACGATTAACAAAATTATTAATTGCCTCTATATTTTCTTCAAACTTTAAATTAAAGAATGTATGATCAAAATCACTAACTAAAACTTTCATTTAACACCTCTTTATACTAATTTATTATACTATATTTTTATAATGATATCAAACATTTTAATAAAAAAAACGGATTAACCGTTTTATTGGTTCTATAATAAATAGTGTTGGTGGGAAAAATCAACACTATTTTATGTTTAATATAAAAGAGACACAAACCAAAAACTTTTGATACAATGTAATTGCAATAAAACATTGAAAGGAATGGTTTTATGTCTCATACTGATTATACTAGAAATATTTTAAATATTAAAGATAGAAACATATATTTTTCTGAAAATTGTTTAGAA
>DUWA01000084.1 GCA_012840755.1 Mycoplasmatota bacterium
AATCACCCTATTTAAGTTTATTAAAAAATATAGATTATTATGATTATAAAAAAAAAAACAAGTTTCACTTGTCTTCTACTATTTTAACATCACATATATATTTACTATTAAAATTATCTAAAAATTCATATATTTCATTTTTATTAGGTATTATCGAATATTTAAAATCTAACACAATATTTGGTATATGAAAGTCTTTTAAAATATTATTGAGTTTATTATTGATTGTTTTTATTATGTTTAAATCGACATATCCAAACACATTTACGTAAAGTGTGTTTTTTGTGTAAATTATATCTATATTGTCTACCATATCTTCATCACCAAAATTATAATATCACATATAGTAAATGAGATAGTCAAATTCGACAAAACTAGAAAAATAAACTATCTTTTTCCTGTATTTGTGTTATAATTTTACATGGGAGAGGTTAATATGAATTTTGTAATTTTACTAATGAGTAAACTTGGTATGTATATACTTAAAAAATTGAATAAGGGATCATCATTTCCAGGATATTTTGCTAAAAGATGTAATAAAAATATATTAAGATATTTTAAAATTCCCAAAACCACTATTTTTGTAACTGGTTCAAATGGGAAAACATCAACAGCAACTACTCTTGCTAATATTTATAAAAAAGCCGGATATAAAGTTGGGCATAATATTAAGGGTTCTAATTTAACAGATGGAATAATTACCTGTTTAATTGAAAATAGTAATTTACTTGGAGTTGTAAAAAGCGATATATTAGTTTTAGAAATTGATGAGAGGTATGTAAAAGAGGTTTTTAAAGTAATAGAACCTACTTATTTTATAATTAATAATTTGTCTAGGGATCAATTAGCTAGAAATGGGCATTTTGATATTGTATGGGAAGATATTAATAGGAATATAAGTGCTAATACACATTTAATTTTAAATGCAGATGACCCATTGATTAATAAATTTAGTATTAATCATAAAGGAAAAACTACTTTCTATGGACTAGCTAAAACGAAGTATTCTAAAAATAAACCTGAAGTTGAAAATTTAGATATGACTTATTGTCCGATTTGTAACACAAAGCTAGATTTTAAATATTATCATTATTGGAACATAGGTTCTTATAGTTGTCCTACTGGTGATTTTAATAGAAAGAATCCTAAATACGAATCTAAATTAGTAAATGATGAATATTTCACAATTGATGACATGAAGGTTAAAATCAACAACACATCTATACACAATATTTATAATCTTACTGCTTGTTATGCTGTTGCTAAAGAGAGTGGATTAGAAAAAAATAAAATTATAGATGCTCTAAATTCTTTTACACTAAACACAAAAAGACTAGAAAATATAAAATTTGCTAATAAGGAATGTGTTCTGTTAATAAGTAAAAATGAAAACGCGGTTTCATATAATCAATCAATTGATTATATTTTAAAACAACCTGAAAAAAAGAGTATTGTTATAGGATTCGATAATGTAAGCAGAAGATATAAACTAGATGATTTATCTTGGTTATGGGATGTGAATTTTGAAGCTTTAAAAAATGATAACGTTAAAAATATAATTTGTATTGGTAAATTTGCTTATGACATTGCCCTTAGATTAAAATATGCTAATATTGATAGTAAAAAAATTATTATATGCACTGACTCTAATGAGATGGTAAATATTTTACTTAATAAATCGACTAATAAGTTTTATAGTATGTTTTGTTTCGAAATTCAAAAAAACCTTAATAAATTGTTAAAAAAGGAAGGTCTAATATGAAATTAACTATTGCTTATTTATATTATGATTTACTAAATTTATATGGTGAAAATGGTAATATAAAAATATTAAAAAAACAGTTAGAAGATCAAAACATAAAAGTACAAGTAAAATTTTTAACGGTTGGTGATAAATTAGATATAGATAGTTATGACTTTATCTATATCGGGGCAGGTACTGAAAACAATCAAAAAATCGCACTTAATCATTTAATTAATTATAAAAATGATATAAAAGATGCAATTGAAAACAACAAATTCTTTTTAGTAACTGGAAACTCAATTGAATTATTTGGTGAATATATACTAACTAAAAATGGAGATAAATATGATGCTCTAAATGTTTTTCCATTTTATACAAAAGAAACAGAATTTAGAATGATTGATGAATGTGTTTTTAAATCAAATTTTATTAAAGATTATATTATAGGGTTTCAAAATCAAGGTAGTGTTATTATTGAAAATAAGAATCCAATGTTCGAGGTTATAAACGGAATTGGTTCATACCCTACTAGTAAAACCGAAGGAGTTTTATATAATAATTTCTATGGCACCTATCTAATAGGTCCAATACTTGTTAGAAATCCAGAATTTTTAAAGTATGTAATTAAAAAATTAGTTGTCAGTAAAAATAAAAATTTTAAATTTAATAAATGGGATTTAAATTTAGAAAAAAAAGCATATAAAAGTTTTATGAAAAATAATTATAAAGAAATATCATAATTATTTTAAAATTAT
>DUWA01000013.1 GCA_012840755.1 Mycoplasmatota bacterium
AAATCCAAAAAATTTTATTTCCCAGTAAATATTTTTTATAATTAAAAAGGTTTGGTGTCGTATTAGTTGGTGGTTTTTTAATATTTCCCGATATGTATATATAATCGCCATATTGAATGTTAAGATGTTTGTAATTTTCATCATAGTAATTAACTATTATTTTTTCTTTTGCTTTTATTATTAATTTTACATTTTTATCATTTTCAGTAATTGATATAACTTTACCATAGAAAGTATTTTCATTTCCCTTGTAAACACTTTTGGGTAAGAAAAAACATATTCTATTAATTAAGACAACCATCAAAAATATATTACTATACAGTAATATATTCTTTGATTTTTTCAAATAAATTCTCACCTATTCCTTTTACGTTAATTATATCCGTTATCGACTGAAACTTATTTTTTTCTCTATAATCTATTATTGCTATAGCCTTACTCTCACCTATTCCTGGCAAAATCATTAACTCTTCCTTTGTTGCATAATTAATTGATATTAACTTGGAGTTATTATCATCATCTTTATTATAGTTATGTTCAAATAACTCTTCTTCTAGTTTACACATATTTACTTCATCTTTACTTTTAATATATATCATCATTTCGTCTGTTAATTTTTTACTTAAATTAATTAGTGTTGTATTAGCCTCTTCAGTAAACCCTCCTGCTTTTTCAACCACATCTATTATTCTATCACCATCATCAAATGTATAAACTCCAGGAAATATTATTTGACCTTTTATATCTACTTTTTTAATTTCATTTACTATTTCTTTTGTGGTTTCCTCATTGTAGTAAATTGTTTCATTTTTAATTATATCATTGATATATTCAGATGCCATTACATTTTCTTTTGTTTTATTATAATTATTACTAATATAAATTGTTATAATTATGACAATTACAATAATTTTTAAATAATGGGTTTTAATGAATTTAATTGCTTCTTTTTTCATATATTCCTTTCTATAATCCCTATACTTAAATAATACTATAAATAATAATTTAACCTAGTAAAAAAAAATGACATATAGTCATTTTAATAAATTCTAATCTTTTGGTTTTTAGTCTCAATGGCAATTCTTTGTATAACACCAAATGTACTCATTAATGAAATTATATAACTTCCTCCATAACTTAAAAATGGAAGCGGAACTCCTGTAAGTGGTATAACACCAAACAACCCGCCTAAATTTATCATAATATGGCTAAATAAGTAAACACCAGCACCTATACAGATATATCTTCCTCGCATTGTATTAGCATTACTAGCAAGCTCAAATATTTTTTTTAGCATAAGAATATATACTAAAAATATTATGCTTGATCTTAAAAAACCATATTCTTCAGCAATTATTGCAAAGACAGAATCAGTATGTGGTTCTGGTATATAAGAATACTTTTGTTTACTTTTACCAATACCTAAACCAAATAATCCGCCATCATTTATAGCGATAAAAGCATTACACACTTGATATCCACCGTGCTCATAATTACTACATGGATTAAAAAAATTAAATCTTGCCGTCTGTGCTTCAGTAAGTATATATCCTTTTGTAATAAGCATTATAAAACAGGCAGCGATACATAATACTATCCCTAACATAATTGTTTTAAATTTTTCCTCTTTTAATACTGGACTAAACCAAAACATAACCGCAAATATACTTACCATTATCAACATCGTACCTAAATCTTTTTGTAAAAAAACAATAACTGGTATAACCATTCCTACAATCAATATTATTCCTATCATGCTAATATGATTCAAACTTTTCATTCTAAGACGTCTGTTGAATCTTTCGAACAAAAGTGCAAGACACACAATTATTACTGGTTTTGATATTTCACTTGGTTGAAATGTAAAACCAGCTATCCTAATCCAGTTTTTTGCCCCTTTTAATTCGACCCCTGTTAAAAGTAAATAAAAACATAATAAAAAACAAATACAAAAAGCTATTCCAGCAAATTTATAATATCTTTTAGTGGGTAAATTTAAGAAAAAAATAAAACCTACCATTCCTATTGTTACCATTTTTAATTGTTGAAAAAAGTAATGATATAATGATGTTTCATATCTAACTACTGCTTCCCTACTAGATGCAGTCACAATATTTAAAAGTCCAAAAATTATCATTCCTACCATTAAAAAGAATAATAGTTTATCCATATCTTTAAATGTCTTTTTTAAATGCCTTAAAATTGCACCCATAACATCACCTAACATATAATATAATATCACATATAACATTTTTTGAAAATGATAATATTCTATATTTTAAATAAACTGGGTATTATTTATAGTCAAAAATATTTATATAAAATAGAATATATTAGACTAGAAGGAGGTATATTATGTATTACTATGGTGGATACAGTGGTTATGGTTGCGGTGCACCAGGCTGCGGTGGTGGTGGATATTACGGAGCTGGTACCGGTTATGCAGCTGCTATTGTATTAGTATTATTCATCTTATTAATAATAGTAATTGGTGCTAGATCCTTTAATCCAGGACCATGTCCTAGATAAAAAAAGGAAGATTTAATCTTCCTTTTTTTATTTTTTGTGATAAAATATATCTTGGAGTTGATTAATATGTTTGAAAAACTACATATCTTAGATGAAACGGATAATAAACTTCGTATTAAAAGTAAAGACGTTGTTTTTCCGCTTTCAAGTGAATATAAAAATCTAATTAAAAAAATTATTCAAGAACTTACATATAGTCAAATAGAGGAATTTGAGAAAAAATATAATCTTAGACCAGGGATGGGTCTTGCATTTCCACAGCTTGGAATTGATAAAAGAATTATTGTTATTGTTCACGAATATGAAGAAGGTAAATTTAATAATTATGTATTTATAAATCCAGTTATTACCAGCCATTCTGAGGAATTGATTGCTGCAGAATGTGGTGAAGGATGCCTAAGTGTAAATCGTGAAGTTGAAGGCCATGTTCCTAGATATGCTCGTGTTACTGTAGAAGGATTTGACGAATATGGAAATAAGATTAAAGTTCGTGCTAGAGAGGAACTTTCTATTGCTTTTCAACATGAAATTGATCATTTAAATGGAATTTTATTTTATGATAGAATTAATAAAAATAAGCCATTTTATACAGAAGATGAAATTAGATTAATTTAAAAAGATGAATTTTATAAATAAATTCATCTTTTATTTTATATCTTCAAGTTTTACACTAACTAACTTACTAACTCCTGATTCTTGCATTGTAATTCCGTATAAAGCATCAACATATTCCATTGTTTTCTTTTTATGAGTAATTAAAATAAATTGTGACATGGATTTTAAATTTACAATATACTTTCCGAAGGAATCAACGTTTACCTCATCTAATGCTGCTTCAACCTCATCTAAGACACAGAAAGGTGCTGGTCTAGTTTTTATTATTGCAAATAAAAGACTTATTGCAGTAAATGTTTTCTCACCACCTGATAGAAGTGATATACTAGTAAGTTTTTTACCTGGTGGGGATGCGACAATCTCCACACCTGTTTCAAGTAAGTTATCTGGATCTGTAAGTTTTAAATCTGCAGTTCCACCTTTAAATAAATCTTTAAATGTTGTTACAAAATTTTCTTTTATTATTTTAAATGTTTTTATAAATTCTTTTTCCATTACTTGATCCATTTCCTTTATTATTTCAAGTAATACATTTTCAGCATTTACCAAATCATCTCTTTGTTTTAATAAAAAATCATATCTTGTGCTAACTTTGTCATATTCTTCTGGAGCAAGCACATTTACAGGACCTATTTCCCTTAGTTTCCTTTTTATATTATAAACATTATTTCGTGCTATATTTTCATCTATTTCTAGTTTATAATGGGCTATTGCACTTTCATAGGTCATATTATACGTTTCATTTAAATTATTAAGTAAGTTGTCTAGCTTTACATCAAGTCTATTTACCTCAATTTCTAATTCTTTTAATTCTCTGTTTTTAGAATTAAATTCTTGGTTTTCTTTTTTTAATGAGAATTCAAACTCTTCTAATGTTTCAGATAAATTATTTTTTTCTTTTAATAACTCTTCATAATCACTAGTTTTTTGGTCTTTTTCTTTAAGAGTTTGATAATACTCATTAATAATTATTTCTTCTTCTTTTGATATTGTATTAGATAAAATATTGTTTGTACTATTTATTTCATGAGATATTAAATTTAATTTATCATTATATTCTCTGACTAATTGGTTTTTTGTATTAATATATTCATTGTTAGTAATTTTAGTTTTCGATAAAAGATATATCTTATCCTCACATGATCTGTAACCATGATCAAGTTCATTAATTTTATTTTCAATATTTTTAATATTTATATTAATTTTTTCTAACTCTTTTAATAATTTTTCAAGTTCATATTTTTCAACAATAATATTTTTGCTTTTTGAAATACTACCACCAGTCACAGATCCGCCAACTTGTAAAAGTTCGCCATCAAGTGTTACTATTTTATATCTATAGTTGATAATTTTTCCTATTATATTTGCAGAATCTATATTTTTAGCAATTATGACAGAACCTAATAAATTTGTTATTATATCCTTGTATTTGCTATCAAATGAAGTAACATTTGAAGCTATATCGATAAAACCATCTATTTTTTTAATATTTTGTAATATGTCTTTATCAATATATTTACCTTTTATTATATTAATAGGGTAAAATGTAACTCTGCCTAAATTATTGTTTTTTAAATAATTTATAGCATCTTTAGCACAATTTTCATTATCTACAACAATATTTGTACTACTTGCACCTAAAGCCGTTGAAATAGCTATAGAGTATTCTTCAGATGTTTCAATTAATTTTCCGATAACATTATGAATTCCTCTTAATTTAGGATTATCTAATATAGATTTTACTGAAAATGGTACTGATGCATTATTATCAATACTATTTTTTAAACTTTCTATTTTGTTTTTTAGAAATAGTTCATTTCTACTTAAATTAGAAATTTCTATTTCTAACTTATTTCTATTTTCTTTTAATTTATTTAAGTTTTTCTCATGTTCCTTAATGTTATTGCTTATAATTTCATTTTCCTTAGTAAGTTTTATAATTTCAGACTCAAGCAAATATATATCGTTTTTAAATCTATGTTCATTTTCTTTTAATTCAATTAAATTGTTATGTAATTTTGTATCCTCTACTTGAAATTTTTGTCTTTCAATAATTAATTGTTTTTGAGTGTTAATTTTTTCTACCTTTGTAGTTAGTTCTATTAGTTGTTGTTGTTTTAATCTTATTTTTTCATCTATTTTATATATTAATAATTTATACTCCTCAATTTTTGATTCGTTCGTATTATTAGTAGTACCGATTGCTAATATTTCTTTATTTAGCAAATCTATTCTATCCTTATTATTTTGATATTTGTAGTTAATGTTAGTAATATCATTAGCAATTAATGCAACCTCTATATTTTTTAACTCTTCTGTTAATTCCAAATATTCAAGTGCTTTGTTTTTTTGTTCTTTTAATGGTTCTATTTGTGTTTCAAGTTCATTTATAATATCGGCAACCCTACCCATATTATCATGTGTTCTTTGTAACTTTCTAAGTGCTTCTTCTTTTCTTTTTTTATATTTTAATACACCTGCAGCTTCTTCAAAAATTACTCTTCTATCAACAGGTTTACTTAAAAGAATCTCATCAATTTTACCTTGTGAAATTATATTAAAACTTTCTTTAGCAATACCACTATCAGTTAAAATATCTGTTATATCCTTAAGTCTGCACCTTTCACCATTAAAATAATATTCGTTAGTGCCATCACGATAAACTCTTCTTTTAATTTCAACTTCATTATAATCTACTGGTAAATACCTATCAGAATTATCTAAAATAAGCGAAACAGAAGCTGAATTTGACTCTTTTCTAGATTTACTTCCTGAAAAAATAACATCTGTCATATTTCCATCACCACGTAGTGATTTTACAGATTGTTCCCCTAGTACCCATCTAATAGCATCAACAACATTACTTTTTCCACTTCCATTAGGACCGACTATTCCTGTTATACCTTTTGTAAGTTCAATATTTATTTTATCCGCAAACGATTTAAATCCTTGAGCTCTTATTTCCTTTAAATACATAATTCCACCTCAAACATTTTAATTATACTAAAAAAGATAATAAAAAACAAGGAATATGTTATTTTTCAACTATCCTAACATCATAAGTTTTATTATTAAATATTTACATATATATA
>DUWA01000085.1 GCA_012840755.1 Mycoplasmatota bacterium
AAAATTAAAAATGTAATAGCTTAAAAAAACAGATCAAGACTTGCGTCTTGACCTGCGATAAATTTAATTCATTATCATTAGTTTTTGGTCTCACCAACACTATTTGACAAAGAACCTAAACTTTTTAATATTAAATTTTTAATTATTTAATAATTTCTGAAACGTTACCTGCACCAACTGTTCTACCACCTTCACGAATAGAGAACTTAGTTCCATTTTCGATAGCGATAGGAGCAATTAATTCAACAACCATTTCAATATTGTCCCCTGGCATAACCATTTCTACACCTTCTGGTAACTCAATAATTCCAGTTACGTCAGTTGTACGGAAATAGAATTGTGGACGATAATTTGAGAAGAATGGAGTATGACGTCCACCTTCTTCTTTGCTAAGTACGTATACTTGAGCTTTGAATTTAGTGTGTGGTGTAACTGTACCTGGTTTAGCAAGTACTTGACCACGTTCAACATCTTCACGAGAAATACCACGTAAAAGTACTCCTGCATTATCTCCTGCTTCAGCATAATCTAATTGTTTACGGAACATTTCAATTCCTGTAACAACTGCTTTTCTTGTTTCTCTGATCCCAACGATTTCAATTTCATCGTTAAGTTTTAATTGTCCACGTTCTACACGACCTGTAACAACTGTACCACGTCCTGTAATTGTGAAAACGTCTTCGATTGGCATTAAGAATGGTTTGTCAGTATCTCTTACTGGTGCTTCGATCCAAGTATCAACAGCATCCATTAAGTCCATAATTGCTTGTTCGTATTTAGCATCACCTTCGATAGCTTTTAAAGCAGATCCACGGATAACAGGAGTATTATCTCCATCAAATCCATATTCGCTTAATAGTTCACGAATTTCCATTTCAACAAGGTCTAATAATTCTTCATCATCTACCATGTCGCATTTATTCATGAATACAACCATACGAGGAACACCAACTTGACGAGAAAGTAAGATGTGTTCACGAGTTTGAGCCATAGGTCCATCTGTAGCTGAAATAACTAAGATAGCCCCATCCATTTGAGCAGCTCCTGTGATCATGTTTTTTACATAATCGGCGTGCCCTGGGCAGTCTACGTGAGCATAATGTCTTGTTTCTGTTTGATACTCAACGTGTGAGGTATTAATAGTAATACCACGTTCTCTTTCTTCTGGTGCTTTGTCAATACTAGCATAATCCATTTTTTCAGCGAAACCTTTAGCAGATAAAATTTTAGTAATAGCTGCTGTAGTTGTCGTTTTACCATGGTCAACGTGTCCGATTGTACCGATGTTAACATGGGTTTTTGAACGGTCAAATTTTTGTTTTGCCATTTTAATTTCCTCCTTTTATTATTTACAAATAATATTTTATATCAACTAGTTAAAAATAGCAAGTACTTTTAATTAGTTTCCACCATTTTTCTTAATAATTTCTTCAGCAATGCTTCTTGGAACCTCTTCATAATGATCAAATACCATAGTATAATTTCCTCTACCTTGTGTATTTGAACGTAAGCTGGTTGCATATCCGAACATTTCTGAAAGTGGTACCATAGCATTAATTGCTAGTGCATTACCACGAGATTCTTGACCAATTGGTCTACCACGACGAGATGTTATATCTCCCATTACATTTCCAAGATATTCTTCTGGTACTGTAACTTGAACTTTCATAATTGGTTCTAATAAAACAGGTTTACACTTATTTTTAGCTTCTTTTAAAGCCATACTAGCTGCAATTTTATAAGCCATTTCTGAAGAGTCAACATCATGGTATGAACCATCATATAAAGTTGCTTTAACGTCTACCATTGGATATCCTGCTAATACTCCAGTTTTTAAAGCGTCTTGTAGACCTTTATCTACTACAGAGATATATTCACGTGGAACTGTTCCACCAACGATAGCATCAACGAATTCGTACCCTTTATCAGGGTTTGGTTCAAATTTAATCCATACGTGTCCGTATTGTCCACGTCCACCAGATTGTTTAATATATTTACCTTCACATTCAGCAGTTGCTGTAATTGTTTCACGGTATGAAACTTGTGGTTTACCAACATTAGCTTCAACACTAAATTCACGACGCATTCTATCAACTATAACATCTAGATGTAGTTCTCCCATACCAGCTATAATAGTTTGACCAGTTTCGTGGTTAGTACTTGCTCTAAATGTTGGATCTTCTTCAGATAATTTTTGTAATGCTAATCCCATTTTATCTTGATCTGCTTTTGTTTTTGGTTCAACAGCAAGTTCAATAACTGGTTCTGGGAATGTCATTGATTCCAAAATACATGGTTTTTTCTCATCACATAAAGTATCTCCAGTAGTTGTATTTTTAAGTCCTACTGCTGCTGCTATATCTCCAGCATATACTTCGCTAATTTCCTTACGATTATTAGCATGCATTTCTAATATACGACCAATTCTTTCTTTAGAATTCTTAGTTGAGTTTAATACATATGAGCCACTACTTAAGTAACCTGAATAAACTCTAAAGAATGTAAGTCTTCCTACAAAAGGGTCAGTCATTATTTTAAATGCTAAAGCACTAAATGGTTCAGTATCTGATGGGTGTCTTTCTATTTCATTTCCATTTAAATCAACACCTTTGATTGATTCAACATCAACTGGTGATGGTAAATAATCTAAGATTGCATCAAGTAAGAATTTAACTCCTTTATTTCCTAATGCTGTACCACATAGTACTGGAAAGAATTCAACTGCTAAAGTACCTTTACGTATAGCTTTTTTTATTAATTCTACTGAAATTTCTTCATCAGCTAAATATTTTTCCATTAATTCATCATCGAATTCAGCTACTGCTTCAATCAATTCATTACGTTTTTCTTTAGCAGTTTCTAATAAATCAGCTGGAATTTCAATTTCAGTATGATTTTCTTCTGGTTTTCCATCAAATTGATAAGCCTTCATTTCAATTAAATCAATAACACCATTGAAATTATTTTCTTCACCAATTGGCCATTGTAATGGTTTGGCATTAACACCAAGTCTTTCCTTAATCATTCTTAGACAATCCTTAAAATAAGCTCCCATTTTATCCATTTTATTTGAAAAAATGATTCTTGGAACTTTAAATTCATCAGCTTGTCGCCATACTGTTTCAGATTGTGGTTCTGGTCCTGCCTGAGTATCCATTAAAGCTACTGCTCCATCTAGTACTCTAAGTGAACGAGAAACTTCAACTGTAAAGTCAACGTGCCCTGGAGTATCAATAATGTTTAACATATGATTCTTCCAAAAAGCAGTAGTTGCTGCTGAAGTTATAGTAATCCCACGCTCTTGTTCTTGTTCCATCCAGTCCATTTGAGAAGCTCCTTCATGAGTTTCTCCAATTTTATGGATTTTATGTGTATGGAATAAAATACGCTCTGTTGTAGTGGTTTTACCAGCATCAATATGCGCCATTATTCCAATATTACGTGTTTTTTCTAAACTATATTCACGAGCCATATTACTTTTTTCCTTTCTTTAAAATTACCAACGATAATGAGCAAATGCTTTATTAGCCTCTGCCATTCTGTGAGTATCCTCACGTTTTTTAACAGCAGCACCCACTCCGTTTGAAGCATCTATAATTTCATTAGCTAAATTTTCAGCCATTGAATGTCCACCTCTTAAACGAGCATAGTTTACCAACCAACGTAATCCTAATGCTTGCCTTCTATCAGCTCTAACTTCAACTGGAACTTGATAATTAGCTCCCCCAACACGGCGAGATTTAACTTCTAAAACTGGTTTAATATTTTCCATAGCTTTGTTAAATACATCTGTTGGTTCTTGTCCTGTTTTTTCTTTAATAATATCAAATGCATCATAAAGAATAGTTTGAGCTACCCCTTTTTTTCCATCTATCATTAAACGATTAACTAATTTTGTAACTAATTTCGAATTATATATTGGATCTGGTAAAACATCTCTTTTAACAGCACGTCTTTTACGCATATTATTCCTCCTTTCAACTTAACTATAATTTATTATTATGTTTAATTATTTTTTATCTTTTGGTTTTTTTGCACCGTATTTTGAACGAGCTTGGTTACGTTTTGCAACACCAGCAGTATCCATAGTACCACGAATTATATGGTAACGAACACCGATTAAGTCTTTAACACGTCCACCACGTATTAGAACAACACTATGTTCTTGTAAGTTGTGTCCTTCTCCTGGGATGTAAGCAGTAACTTCCATTCCATTACTTAATCTAACACGAGCATATTTACGAAGAGCCGAGTTAGGTTTTTTTGGAGTCATTGTTCCAACACGAGTACAAACACCACGTTTTTGTGGAGAATTTAATTTAGTATGTTTTTTATCTTTACTATTTAAACCAATTCCTAAAACTGGGGATTTACTCTTTCTAACTTTATTACTTCTTCTTTTTCTAACTAGTTGATTAATAGTTGGCATATTTTCCCTCCTTCCTTTACACATATCCAGGTGTTTCGTTTTTCACCTTAAATTAAGATTTACCTAAGTAAACCTTAATTAAATGCAATACTAATATATCACTTTTATTATATTCTTGTCAATCTTTTTTATACATTTTTTGTTACATCTTCTTTATTTTATTATAATATGTTTTTTTTGTTACAACTTTCGGATCTACACTTAATTTTTTTAGGCTTATCTCATCGATCATAGAATTTTTTAATGAACATTCAAAATCCCATGCACCGGTTGGCTTTTTAGAATTGTTATCATAAATACTAGGTACCATAACCATTGGAAAATCTAATTTATTATTTCTATAAATATTATGTGTATGTCCTAAAAAAGCAATTTTAGGTAAGTTAGTATAGTTATAAAGTGATTTTATATCATTTTCATATTGTTTTGTATCACCAATATAGAACGGATGATAAAGTGCGATTGATTCACTATTTAATAATATTTTCGCAAACCTATATCCAAGACAAATTATATCTTTTCTCTTGTTTTCAATAATTTTTCTTATATCGATTCCTTCTTCATAAAGAGGTGCCGCATCATGGTTTCCTAATAAAAGTATTGTTTTTATATTTTTATCATACGGGTATTTTATCATAGCGTAATCAATTTGTTCTAAATTAGATTGACCTCTATTAATTATATCATCACTATATGTAACCCCATTTATAAAATCTCCCGTATTAATTATATATTTGATTGAATTTGCTGCCGCATATTCAAAAACGTTATCAATAAGATCAATTCTATCACGTTTATGTCCTAAGTGGTTATCTGATATAACTACAGCCCTAAATTTTTCCGTTTCAATTTCAGGTTCATATTCATTGTTTATGCAATGGATTTTTTCATCATATCCATAACGAAAAAAATATTTTTTTTCTCCTTTTATTTCCTTTTTTATCAAGGTATAACCCATTTCTTTTATTTTTTTTAAGTAAAAAATAAATTCTTCTTTTGTAATATTTAACTGTTTCATTATCTCATTAGTTGATACTCCATAATAAATCATACTAATAATCTTTTGAGTCATATACTAGCACTCCAATCTTTTAATACGTTTTATTGTATCAAAAATAAAGTAAATGTCAATATATACCATTTGTTTTACACATAAAAAAATCTATTAAAATAGATTCTTTTGTGTGTTATTTTCTTTAAACCTATATAATTTGGCTGGTCTTCCATTTCCACCATCATTTTTATAACCAGTGTCCTCAATCATATCCATATTAATAAGTTTTTTTCTGAAATTTCTTCTATCGATTTCAATCTTTAAAATATCTTCATATACTAATTGTAATTCTGGTAAAGTAAAATCACTTGGGTAAAATCTTTTTAAAAAGTCACTATTAATTATTTTTTCTTTTATTTTTCCTATATTAAAATTTATTATCTTTTCATGATCATAAGCAATTTTAGGAAGTTGATTAATATAAAACCACTTGTATTCATCCTCATCGATTTGATCCTGTTTTAAATTAATAGTAATGTTATCAATTGTTCCTATAAATGATGTTGAGATAACTCTTTGATCTATAATTCTATCAACATCACTAAAAGTATGAGTTTGAAAAAAATTAAAATCAAAGTTTCCAATTTTTTCTATTATACATTTTTTATTATTATCCTCTAGACTGATATTTTCCTCAAGTAATTTAGTAGGTAAAGCCCAATATCCTTTAAAAGGCTCATTTTTTCTTTTTTCTAACAGAACTTTTAATTGTCCTTTTTCAATAGTAAATATATTACTATTTGTTTCTATTTTAATCTGTAATCTGTTTTGCATAATTACTCCTTTTTTTATAATACTCAATTATTATAACATTATAGACGTTTAAATTCAACAATTAAAAAAGGAATGTAGTTAAATCATTCCTTTAATCCATTAATTCTTGTTCTAAAAACTCTAGTGGTTCTTTATTGAAAATATCATTTTCCAGAGTATAGTCTACCTTTTTATATTTTTTAGCACCCGTACCTGCTGGAATTAGTTTTCCGATAATAACATTTTCTTTTAGACCATTTAAATAATCCACCTTACCATGAATTGCTGCATCTGTAAGAATTCTTGTTGTTTCTTGGAATGATGCTGCTGATAAAAATGAATCTGTTTCCAGCGAAGCTTTAGTAATACCAAGTAATACAGGTCTACCTGTAGCTGGTCTTTTACCTTCAAGAATTAAATCTTTATTAATATCTGTAAACTCATTTATATTTACCATTGTTCCAGGTAAATGTAGTGAGTCACCACTATTAATTATTTTAATTTTAGAAATCATACGTTTAGCCATAATCTCAACGTGCTTATCAGATATATCAACACCTTGACTACGATAAACTTTTTGAATTTCTAATAAAATATATTGTTGTACAGTAATAGGATCAGTAACTACTAATAACTCTTTTGGATTAATAGCACCATGTGTTAGCTTCGCTCCTGCTGCTACTTCTTGATTTAATGATACACATACTTTAGCATTATAATTCGTTGTATGTTCTCTAGTTTCTACATCATTTGTTATAGATACTATAAATTTACCATTATCCTCTTCAATTTTTGTTACAATTCCATTAATTTCAGCAATTGTAGCTTTTCCTTTTGGATTACGTGCTTCAAACAATTCTTGTACACGTGGTAACCCTTGTGTAATATCATCTCCGGCAACTCCACCAGTGTTAAATGTACGCATTGTTAGCTGTGTACCTGGTTCACCGATAGATTGTGCAGCCATTATACCAACAGCTTCTCCAGTTTCTACGATTGCACCAGTTGCAAGATTTCTTCCGTAACATTTTTTACAAACACCATGACTTGTTTTACAAGTTAATACTGTTCTGATTGGTAATTTTGTAATTCCTGCTGCTTCTATTTTTTCTGCAATCTGTTCAGTTATATATGTATTTCTTTCATACATAACATCTTTAGTTTCTGGATGAATAATTTTTTTATTAGTATATCGTCCTACAATACGATCAAATAATGATTCAACAACAGTACCATCTTTCTCATTAATAAATGCCTCAACAGTAACACCAAGTTCTGTTCCACAATCGTCTTCTTTTACTATTATATCTTGTGCAACATCTACAAGTCTTCTTGTTAAATATCCAGCATCTGCTGTCTTTAGTGCAGTATCAACAGCACCTTTTCTAGCACCATGTGTAGATAAGAAGAATTCAGATATTGTAACACCTTCACTGAATGAAGATACAACAGGAATTTCTACATATCCACCACTTGGTTTAGAGAAAAGTCCACGCATACCAACAAGTTGAGTATGAGAGTTTATATCCCCTCTTGCTTTAGAAAGCATCATTATAGAAATTGGATTTTCACTGTCTTCTTTTATCATTGTTTCAAGTTCTTTTTGAATTTTTTTCTTAGCGTCTGTCCATACAGCGATAACTTTTTCATATCTTTCATTATCCGTGATTAATCCACGTCTAAATTGTTTGTTAATAGCATCTACCATATCTTGGCTTTCACTTAATACCTCAGGTTTAATTCCACTTTCCTTTATGTCAGAAATAGCGATACTAATTCCTGATAATGTAGAGTATTTAAATCCTAAATCTTTTAATTTATCAAGCATAATAGATGTTTCAGTAGTTTGATATCTTTTATAAATTTGAGCAATTAGTTTTCCTAATACGCCTTTATTAAATGCATCTACTAAAGGCATTTTTTCGATTTCCTCTTTAATATTTGCACCTTTATCAATAAAATATTTACTTGGAGTAATTTTTTCTATATTTTCGTTACTCCCATCATTTATATATTGAAATGTATCTGGAAAAATTTCATTAAATATTAATTTCCCAGGTGTAGTTACTAAATATTTATCCATGTATTCTTCTGGAAAAATTTTATATTTAAATGATTTTACAGGAACAGCAATACGAGTATGTGGAGTAATTTCCCTTCTTTCATATGCCATTAATGCTTCGTTAGAGTTTCTAAAAACCCTTCCTTCTCCAGTTAATCCAGCTTTTTCAATTGTAAGATAATAATTTCCTAGAACCATATCTTGACTAGGTGTAACAATTGGTTTTCCATCTTTTGGGCTTAAAATATTATTTGCACCTAACATTAATATTCTAGCTTCAGCTTTAGCTTCTTCTCCAATTGGAACATGTACAGCCATTTGGTCACCATCGAAGTCTGCATTAAATGCAGCACACACAAGTGGATGTAATCTAATAGATCTACCTTCAATTAATTTAGGTTCAAAAGCTTGAATACCAAGTCTATGTAATGTCGGAGCACGGTTTAATAATACTGGATGTTCTTTAATTTTTTCCTCAACAATATCCCATACTCTTTCATCTTGATTTTCAATCATTCTTTTAGCTGCTTTTATATTAGAAGCTATTTCTTTTGAAACTAATCCATTTATAACATGTGGTTTAAATAATTCTAAAGCCATTTCTTTTGGAATACCACATTCATACATCTTTAAATTCGGCCCTACAACGATAACAGAACGTCCTGAGTAATCTACACGCTTTCCAAGTAAATTTTGACGAAAACGTCCTTGTTTACCCTTTAACATGCTTGATAATGACTTAAGTGGTCTATTACCAGCACCAGTTATATTACGTCCACGACGTCCATTGTCAAAAAGTGCATCTACTGCCTCTTGCAGCATACGTTTTTCGTTTTGAATAATAATAGAAGGAGCACCTAAATCCATTAATTTTTTCAAGCGATTATTACGATTAATAACTCTTCTATATAAGTCGTTTAAATCACTTGTCGCAAAACGTCCACCGTCTAATTGAATCATTGGTCTTAATTCTGGTGGAATCACAGGCAGTGCATCTAAAATCATCCAATCTGGTTTATTTCCAGAAGTTGAAAATGCATTAAGCACATCTAGTCTTTTAATTAAGCGAATTCTTTTTTGACTAGCTGCATCCTTAATTTCCTCAATTTCAACTTTGATTTTATTAATTTCTTCTTCTATATTTACTTGACCTAGTAATTCTTTAATAGCTTCAGCACCCATGCCTACTCTAAAACTATTTCCATATTTTTCATAGTATGCACGGTATTCTTTATCACTAATAGTCTGTTTTTTTTCTAAAGGTGCAGTTCCTGGATCAAGTACTACATATGAAACAAAATATAATACTTCTTCTAATTCACGTGGAGACATATCAAGAACAAGCCCCATACGTGATGGAATACCTTTGAAAAACCAAATGTGTGACACTGGTGTAGCCAGTTCTATATGCCCCATGCGTTCACGACGTACTTTAGCTCTAGTTACTTCTACACCACATCTATCACAGATAATATTTTTATAACGTAATCTTTTATATTTACCACAAGAACATTCAAAGTCTTTTGATGGTCCAAATATTTTTTCACAGAATAAGCCATCACGCTCTGGTTTTAAAGTACGATAATTTATTGTTTCTGCTTTTTTTACTTCCCCATAAGACCATGAACGGATTTTTTCAGGTGAGGCAATTGCTATTCTTAACCCTTCAAAGTTATTAACATCCATTATTCCTCGTCCCCTTCCTCATAATCTTCTTCTAATTCGACATCATTAGGTTCTAGATTATCAAATTCTTCATCTAATTCTTCATTAACTTCTTCAAGTTCATTTTCATTTGATTCAGTATTGTCATCTGAAACTAATGTATCAACATCCTCAATCTCATCATTAGATAAGAAACTATCTTTCTCTGATTCTTCTAAATCTTTTAGTTCTAAGTATTTACCTTCCTCATTTAAAACAGTTATATCAAGTCCAAGTGCTTGGAACTCTTTTATCAACACTCTAAATGATTCCGGAATACCTGATTTAGGAATTTCTTGACCTTTTACTAATGCTTCATATACTTTAACACGGCCAACTACGTCATCCGATTTAATTGTCATCATTTCTTGTAAAACATTAGCTGCTCCATATGCATATAATGCCCAAACTTCCATTTCTCCAAATCTTTGGCCACCAAATTGAGCTTTTCCTCCAAGAGGTTGTTGTGTTACCAGTGAGTAAGGTCCTGTTGAACGAGCATGTAATTTATCATCAACCATGTGATGTAATTTAATCATATACATAACTCCAACACTTACTCTATTATCAAAAGGCTCACCTGTACGACCATCATAAAGTACTGCCTTACCATCTTCATCAAGATTTGCTTCTCTTAATGCATCAATTATTTCAGAACGATCTGCACCATCAAACACTGGTGTAGCAACATGAATGTTAAGTTTTTTTGCTGCCATCCCTAAATGCATCTCAAGAATTTGTCCAATGTTCATACGCGATGGAACTCCTAGTGGATTAAGTAATATATCAACAGGTGTACCATCTTCTAAATATGGCATATCCTCTTTTGGTAACACTAAGGAAATAACCCCTTTATTACCATGTCGTCCTGCCATTTTATCCCCAACAGATATTTTTCTTTTTTGTGCGATATAAACTCGAACTATCTTAGAAACTCCTGCAGGAAGTTCATCAGTATCTTCTTTTGTGAAAATCTTAACATCATGAACAATTCCTCCACCACCATGTGGAACACGAAGTGATGTATCTCTTACTTCACGTGTTTTCTCACCAAATATTGCATGTAATAATTTTTCTTCACTTGTAAGTTCAGCCATTCCTTTAGGTGTTACTTTACCTACTAAAATGTCATCGTCTTTAACTTCAGTTCCAATACGAATTATACCATTATCGTCAAGGTTTTTACGATTTTCCTCACTTACATTTGGAATATCTCTTGTAAATTCTTCTGGTCCTAGTTTTGTGTCACGACATTCAATTTGATAGTCTTCAATGTGAATAGATGTATACACATCGTCACTTACTAATCTTTCATTTAAAATAATAGCATCTTCATAGTTATAACCATTATAGTTCATAAATGCAACAGTAACGTTTTTACCTAAAGCCATCTCTCCCATGTCAGTACTTGGCCCATCTGCAATAACCATATCTTTAGTTACCTTATCGCCTTTTCTAACAATTGGAATTTGATGATAACAAGTACCAGCGTTACTTCTTTCAAATCCATTTAAATAATATGTGTCATAACCTCCCATTGTTTTAACGATAATTTTTTTAGAATCAACATAATCAACAACTCCATCAGCCTTAGCAATCACAACAGCACCTGAGTCTCTTGCTGCTATAGCTTCAACACCAGTTCCAACAAGCGGCGCTTCTGTTTTAATAAGTGGAATTGCTTGTCTTTGCATGTTGGCACCCATTAGGGCTCTTTTACCATCATCATGTTCAAGGAATGGAATACCTTGTGTTGTAATTGAAACAACTTGTTGAGGAGATACATCAATAAAATCTATTTGATCAACATCAATAATAATATTTTCTCCACGATATCTTACCGGAACTCTTGTTTCAATTATTTCACCGTTTTCATTAGTTTTAACTGTTGCTTGTGAAATATAATACTCAAGTTCTTCATCAGCAGTCATATATACTATTTCATCAGTAAGTCGTTTGTTTATTACTCTTCTATATGGTGTCATTATGAAACCATATTCATTAACACGTGCATAACTTGCAAGTGATGTGATTAATCCAATATTTGGTCCTTCTGGAGACTCAATTGGGCAAAGACGTCCATAATGAGATGGATTTACATCACGAACCTCCATACCTGCTCTATCACGACTTAAACCACCTGGCCCTAAACTTGATAAACGACGTTTATTTGTAAGCTCAGCAACAGGATTTGTTTGATCCATAAATTGTGAAAGCTGACTGCTACCAAAGAATTCCTTCATTGAAGCAGTTAACGGTCTAATATTAATTAAAGATTTTGGAGTAACATCAGTGATTTCTTGAGTACTCATTCTATCTCTAATTACTCTTTCAATACGAGAAATACCAATTCTAAATTGATTTTGTAAAAGTTCTCCTACTTGACGAACACGTCTATTTGATAAATGATCAATTTCATCAATATTACCTATACCATCGTGTAGATTTAAATAATATGAAACAGAAGCATAAATATCAGATATAGTAAGTCTTTTTGCATCTATTGATTGATCATTACCGATAACATTTATAATTTTATCAGGATGAGTTTTTGAATATACTTTCACAATTTGTACTTTGTTATAAGAATCTAATTCTTCGTTTACTAATACTTCTTTAATTCCATAACCAGCTTCAAAAACTGGTTTTAATTCTTCAAGTATTTCTTTAGTTATGACTGTTCCTGATTTATATGTTAGCTTATCAGACACTTTAATATCTTCAGCTAATATACAATCTAATAATCTGTCAGTAATGTTTAATTTTTTATTAAATTTATAACGTCCAACTTTAGCTAAATCATAACGAAAAGCATCAAAAAATCTGGAAATCAATTGATTTTTTGCACTATCTAAAGTTGATGGTTCACCTGGTCTTAATTTTGAATGAATATCTATCAATGCTTCATCTGTATTTTTATTTGCATCTTTTTCAATTGTTCTTAAGATATAATCATCCTCACCGAATAAATCGATGATGTCTGCATCATTAGAAAGACCTATTGCTCTTAATAATGTTGTAAGTGGAACCTTTCTGGTACGATCGATTCTAACATAAACAATATCTCTAGCATCGGTTTCATATTCTAACCATGTCCCCCTAGTAGGAATAATTTGAGAAGTTATATTTAATTTCCCATTTTTTTTATCTATTTCACGTCCGAAATAAACACTTGGTGATCTAACTAATTGTGAAACAATTACACGTTCTGCACCATTAATAATAAAAGTTCCACCATCAGTCATTACAGGCATATCTCCAAGATAAATATCTTGTTCTTTTACTTCACCTGTTTCTTGATTAAAAAGACGAGCTGCAACCTTTAATGGTGTTGCATAAGTAGCATACCTTTCTTTACAGCCTTTAATAGAATATCTAGGTTCTTCAAAAACATATTCTCCAAATTCCAGCATTAAATTTCCAGTGAAACTTTCAACTGGAAAAATGTCTTCAAAAACTTCTTTTATTCCTTCTGTAATAAACCACTCATATGATTTTTTTTGAATTTCAAGTAAATTCCCTAATTCAATTGCATTCTTTGTTTTAGCATAGCTACGTCTTTCTCGGTGATCTCCCATTTTTATTATTGTATAAGCCACATTTCCACCCCTATAAACTAGTTTATTTTAAATGTATACATGCGCAAAAAAATGTATACCGCCAATATATAATTTTAACAAAGACTAATCAAATTGTCAATTGTTTACAGCTACTATTATATAAAAACCCTTGTTTTTATTAACAACTTCTACAGTATATTCTTTTTCCAAATCTTTTATTAAAGATTTAGCTCCTTGGTCTTTATTAATTACTAACCATATTTCTCCATTATCTTTAAGATGATTTTTAGCACCAAATAGTATTTGATATAACTTTTCTTTACCAACTCTTATAGGCGGATTAGTTACTATAAAATCATATTTTTTATTTACTTTGTCATATACATCACTCTCAAAAATATTAACTAAAGCATTGTTTAGTTTAGCATTTTTTAAAGCAAGATTAAGACTCCTTTTGTTTATATCTATCATATCGATATTAGCACTAGTGTTTTTAGATAAAATTATACCAATTGGACCATATCCACATCCAAAATCTAAAACATCACCATTTATTTTTTCAAACGGTATCGATTCTAAAAGTGTTCTTGTTCCAAAATCCAAGCCTTTTTTAGAAAAAACTCCATTATCTGTCAAAAATGTATAGTTTTCATCTTTAAACTTAATTATGATTTCCTTTTCTTCACTTTTTATATTTGGTTCATTAGTAAAGTAATGCATAATACCACCTTTTTATACGGTTAAAGCCCATACTATATTTTAGTACAGGCTCACCATAAAATAATTTAATTATTTTAATTCGATAGTAGCTCCAGCTTCTTCGAATTTAGCTTTTAATTCATTAGCTTCTTCAGCAGAAACGTTTTCTTTAACAACTCCACCATTATCAGCAAGATCTTTAGCTTCTTTTAATCCTAATCCTGTTATATCACGGATTAATTTGATAACAGCAATTTTATTAGCTCCAGCACTTGCTAAAACAACATTAACAGTACTTGGTCCTTCTTCAACAGCAGCTGTTGGTGCTGCTGCAACTGCTACTGCAGATGGATCTACACCAAACTCCTCTTTCATTGCATCTACTAATTCTTTAACTTCAAGAATAGTCATTTCTTTTAATCCACTAATAAATTCTTCTTTTGTAAATTTAGCCATTTTATATTCCTCCTCTTTCTTAATATTATTTAAAATTATTTTTCTAAGTCTTGACTATACAAATCTAAACAGATTGATAAGTCTCTTACAATTCCCATTAATCCACCAGCTAACATAGTAAGTAGCCCTTCTCTTGAAGGTATTGTAGCTAGTTCTTTTAATTTATTTATATCAACTACTTCTCCATCAACTATACCAGCATACATTTCTAAAGCTGGGTGTTTTTTAGAAAATTCACTTAATACTTTGATTGGAGCGATTGCATCAACACCAAAAGCAATAGCTTTTGCTCCTGTTAATTCATCACCAATATTGATATTTAATGTATCAAATGCTCTTTGAGTTAGAGTGTTTTTATAAACTTTAAAATCTGACCCACTATTTCTTAATTCTCTTCTAAGTTCGTTTGTTTCTGACACTGTAAGTCCTTTATAATCAAACACAACAACTGACGTAGCATCTTGAACTTTACTAGAAATTTCATTAACAATTTCTTGTTTTTTCTCGATTATTCTTTGATTTGCCATATCACACCTCCTCCAATTTAGTGTAATACCGTTAAAAAAAACCCTACTATTATATACAGTAAGGGCCGAAAGACTTAAATTATTTTTAAGTTCCTCGGTAGGAAAAATTAAGCTTACGCTCCTACTGTCTACGGTACTATAATATACTATTTTCAAAAAACAAATTAATTATAACATATTATAAATTATTTGTCAAAGCTATTTGCATCAATTTTAATACCAGGTCCCATTGTTGATGAAACTGAAATATTTTTGATATATTCACCTTTTACAACAGATGGTTTTGATTTAATAATTAACGATACAAAGGCATTTAAATTTTCAATTAGTTGTTCGTCTGTAAATGATGTTTTACCAATAATAACTTGTACGTTACCATATGAATCAGTACGATATTCTACACGTCCTTTTTTTACATCATTAACAGCTTTTGCTACATCTGTAGTAACTGAACCTGTTTTAGGGTTTGGCATTAATCCTTTAGGACCTAAAATCTTACCAATTTTACCAAGAGCAGGCATCATATCTGGAGTAGCAATCATTACATCGAATTCGAACCAATTTTCTTTTTCGATTTTTTCTAACATATCTAAATCTCCAACATAATCTGCTCCAGCCGCCTCAGCAGCTTTAGCATTTTCCCCTTTAGCAATAACTAATACTCTTTTTACTTTTCCTGTTCCATTAGGAAGTACAATAGCACCTCTTAATTGTTGATCAGCTTTTTTAGTATCAAGATTAAGTCTAATTGCTAGTTCAACTGAAGCATCAAATTTAGTAATTGATGTTTGTTTAACTAATTTAATTGCTTCTTCTTTAGAATATAAATTTGTTTTGTCAACTAATTTAGAAACTTCTAAATATTTTTTACCTTTTTTCATTTTTTAACCTCCTTATGTGGTATATGCGGATAATTCCTCCCACATAGGTTCCCCTATGTATGAATAGTTTTCTTTATTTTTCTTTATTATTCTTCTACTTTAACACCCATATTTAATGCAGTACCTTCAACTATGTTCATAGCATCTTCTACAGTATATGCATTTAAATCTGGTAATTTTGTCTCAGCAATTTCACGTAATTCTGATTTTTTAATTGTAGCCACTATATCTTTTGAACCTTTTGTAGATCCTGATTTAATTTTTGCGTATTTTTTAATTAAAAAAGCAGTTGGTGGAGTTTTTAAAACAAAATCAAATGTTCTGTCTTCATAAACAGTTATTTCAACTGGAACAACATCCCCCATTTTATCTCTAGTAGCATCATTATATTTTGTACAGAATTCTTGTAAATTAATTCCAGCTGGTCCTAAAACTGTTCCTACTGGTGGAGCAGGTGTCGCTTTTCCTGCTGGAATTTGCAACTTAATTTTTTTAGTGATTTTTTTTGCCACGAAAAACACCTCCTATATTTTTTTTCGCGAGTGGTTATAATGCATCTATCCGCGCTCCCACTTTTTTAAATCTATATTAAATTTAAAATATAGCCAATTAATAATAACACACTTTTTTTTGTTTGTAAACTATGCTTTTTCAATTTGTGATAATTCCAATTCAACAACAGTTTCTTGACCAAACAAATCTAGTGTTACTTCCAATGTAGACTTTTCTATATCTATATGTTTTACTTTACCATACATAGTAGAAAATGGTCCATCTACAACTTTAATCATATCACCTTCGTTTAAATCATTTCCAATTTCAAGTCTACTTAGTCCCATAGATCCTAAAATCTTATCAACTTCCATAGGTGATAATGGAAAAGGTTTTGCTCCCTTACCAGAAGAACCAATAAACCCAGTAACTCCAGGTGTATTTCTTACTATAAACCAAGCTTCATCAGTCATTATCATTTCAACTAATATATATCCTGGAAACATTTTTTTTATTTTTTCTTTCGTAACTCCATCTTTAACTTCTACTTCTTTTTGTTCGGGAACAACAACTCTTAAAATATAATCTTGCATTCCCATTGAATTTGCACGCATTTCTAGCTTTTCTTTAACTTTATTTTCATGACCAGAATAAGTGTTAACTACATACCATTCTTTTTGCATTAGTTCACCAACATTTTAATACCAGCTAGTATTATATCCGTCATTGTAAAGAAAGCTGCGAATATAAAAATAAAAGTTAATGTAGCAATAGAGTAAGTTATCATTTCTTTTTTATTAGGCCATCTGACTTTTCCTAATTCTTTTTCGACACCGTTTAAAAAACCTATAATTTTTTTCATTAGTTCACCTCTTTAAATAAGTGTTTTTATTTCAAATAAAAAACACTTTTTTGTGCCTATATAAATATTATCATAATAGTTTATATAAGTCAATTATTTTATTACTATTAAAATATATTCCAAATATACTTTATTTTTACATTATAATTGTTGTTTTAAATTTGTTTTTTATTCTTTGAATAGTGTTATCTATAGCTTTTGCATCTTTATCTAAAATATCAGCAATTTCTTTATATGAAAATCCAGATCTTTTTAATTCAAACACCTGATATTCATAATCAGTTAATACTTTTTTTAGTTTTTCAATTATTTCCGATTCCGTTTCTGAAGATATTATCAATCTTTCTGGATTGTTAGTATTATCTCCTATTAATTTTTCTAAATTAAAATTATCATCATCTAATGTCATATCGAAAGAAATTGATTCATTTAATATTTTATGTTTTTGTCTTGTGGATGCGATAACTAATGATATTATTTTATTTTCGATACATCTTTTAGCATATGTGTAGAAAGTCACATCTCTACTCTGATCAAAAGTATTTATAGCAATACTAAGTCCAATCATTCCTTCTTGAACAAGATCATTTAAATCAATTCCTAAATTATTAGAATACATAAGCATTTTCTTTGAATACGAAACGATTAATGGTCTATATTTTTCAAATATTATATTATGTGCTTCCTCGCTTTTTTCTGAAACATATGAAAGAAGTTCATAATCATTATAATCTTTATAATCCATTTTATCCCTACCCCCTATTTTTTATTGCTTCATATATGATTATCCCTGTTGCAACAGATGCATTTAAACTATTCGTTTTTCCTTTCATTGGTATGCTTGCAATAAAGTCACAAGATTCTTTTACAAGTCTACTCATACCATTTCCTTCGTTACCAATTATTATACAAATTTTACCTTTATAATCGATTTTGTCGTAATCAGTTCCATTCATATCTGTTCCAACAATCCAAAAACCTTTTTTCTTTAAATATTCTATTGTGTTTTTAAGGTTAGTAACTTGAGTAATCTTTACATAATCCAAAGCACCCGTACTAACCTTTACTACCGTAGAATTCACATCAACACTTCGGTCCTTAGGTATAATTATTCCATCAACGCCTGCTGCCTCACATGTTCTTATAATAGCCCCAAAATTATGTGGATCTTCTAAATGATCAAGCATCACAATTAAACTATTTTCGCTTTTTGTAATATCTTCTATGTCGCTATATTTATAATCATCAACAGATAAAATTATACCTTGATGGTTTCCATTTATTATTTTGTCTAATTCGAATTTTTCCATTCGCTTAATAAAAATATTCTTTTTATTAAGTTTTTCTAAAATGTTTTGGTCTTTAAAATTTTTATAAACATATGCTTTTTTTATATTTTTATTGTTACCAATGGCCTCAATTGCAACATTTTTTCCATATATATACATATCTCACCTACTTTTTTTCTAAAATGAAGTTCATAACATCATGTAATCTATTTTCGTTATTATCTAAATAAAAATAACCAATTATTGCCTCTAGTGCTGTTGCATGTTTATATGTTAATATGTCCGTGTTTTTTGGATGACTCTTACCCTTGTTGTTTCTAGCTCTATAAATAACTTCTAACTCTTCTTCACTAAAGAAATTTATATCTAACATTTCTTTTAAAAATTTAGCTTGGGCTCTGGCACTAACATATTCTACAGCTTCTTTTTGAAGATTTTTAACTTTAACTATCCCTTTCTCAATAAGGTTTTTTCTAATAAAAACTTCGTATATTGCATCACCAATATATGCTAGTGTAAGAACATTAAAATCTTTTGTCTTCATATTTTCCCTTCTAAAAGATTTTGTAAATTTATTTACATTAAAAATCCTTTTATTTTAAATTTCAAAATTATCATACCTATCAAAAGTTATGTTTTTTATAATACCATCTTTTAAATCATTAATAACTATCATCATTACTTTGTCATAATCAATTTCTCCACCGCGCATAAGACAACCCCTTCTTTTACCAATTTTATCAAATGTTAATATTATATCCTCATCTAGTTGTTCAATCCCGTATCTTTCTTTTAACACTTCAGGATAATACTTATATAAGGTATTTAATATATAATTAACCACTTCAAATATAGGTAAAATTTCTTCTTTGATTGCCGTTAAACTAGCTAGGTTAAAAGCCACAATCTCATTATCAAGTTTAGGCCATAAAATTCCAGGAGTATCTAAAAGCTCAAGTTCATCATTTATTCTAATCCAGCTCAACGCTTTTGTTACACCCGGCTTATTACCTACTACTACTGCTTTTTTACCAACTAATCTATTTATTAATGTAGATTTCCCCGCATTAGGAATTCCAACTATTAAAACACGTGTTTTTCTTTTTATCATTCCTTTATCTTCTCTTTTTTTATTATAATCTTCCATTAGTTCGTTAGTAACATCTATTATCTTAAATACATTTTTATTATGTTCTAAGTCAACTCCAACTACCTTATAACCTAGTCCTTCATAATATTTAATCCATTTATTAGTTTCCTTTAAATCACACAAATCTATTTTTGTCATTATTAATACTTTCGGTTTATCTTTTATATAATTATTTATATCTTTAATTTTAGATGAATAAGGCATTCTTGCGTCAATAACTTCATATACAACATCTATTAAATTTAAATTTTCACTTATTAGCCTTTTGGTTTTAGCCATGTGCCCTGGATACCAATTTATATTAGCTTTATTTTCGTTCATTTTTATCAACTCCTAGTTAATTTTTACATTTATTTGTTAATTGTTTTGTCTTTATCAACAAATAAAAACCTATCCATTA
Organism: Mycoplasmatota bacterium; assembly: GCA_012840755.1. Taxonomy (GTDB): domain Bacteria; phylum Bacillota_I; class Bacilli_A; order RF39; family UBA660; genus DUWA01. The sequence continues at coordinate 20,319 of DUWA01000085.1, forward strand.
ATTCATAAATTTCATTAGTTTCATTTGAAAATAAATTCATGTTTCTAAAAGATAAACTTTTTTTGTGGTTAGGCTTGTTTTTCTAACCAAGATAATTACTTTTACATTATACCATAAATATGTTTTTTTTATAAAATAATCGGTTAATATATAAACATCATAATTACAATTTTCTATTCTGCTTCATTTTTTATACAATTATTAATTATCTACTATAACATTAATAGATTTATCTACTGTTTTATTTATTGTTTTTATTTTTTTAATTTTATATCATTTTATAAAAATAAAAAAACACTTCGAAATGAAGTATTTAATATATAAATTTTATCTAGTCATTGCTGCTTTTATTTCATTTGCTTTAATTTTTATTTTACACAACGATTCTTCTCTACAAAGACGTCTTCTTTCTTTTTTATAAATTCTTTCAATTTTTCTTGTGCCTTTTCCTAAATTTGTATAATGACCGTTTGATAAATATACATCTTGCCATTTTAAATGTGCTTCGTATTTTTCAGAAGGTAATTCTGATTTTCTTTGACTTAATTCTTCTTTTAATCTCTTTAGTTGTTCGATTTTATGTAATGTTGTTTCTTTTGTCTTCATATTTTCAACCTCCTTAGAATTTAGTTTACAGTATCATTATATATGCATATTGGACCTATGTCAATACTTTGGACACAAAAAGTTGAACATTTTCTCTCTGCATGATATTAATACGTAGAGAAAGATTACTAAGCTGCAAGAATCTCATCTTCAACCTGCTGTGGGGTTTTATA
>DUWA01000086.1 GCA_012840755.1 Mycoplasmatota bacterium
ATGAAATTATAAAAATAGTTACTGAAATAATTGATGAGAAAAATATTGCTTTAATAGGTACGAAAAGTAATAGAGGTTATCCAAACATTAAAGCATTATCAGTTATGAAAAAGGAAGGGCTACATAAATTTTATTTCAGTACTAAAATTAATTCAACAAAAGTAAAACAAATTAAAAGAAGGAAAAAAGGTTGCATTTATTTTTATGATGAAAAAAATTATATAGGAATCATGATAGAAGGAACATTTGAAGTAGAACATAATCGTTCAGTAGGAATATCTAAATTATATGATTTAGATGCGATAGATCCATATGATTTTTGCACTATTATATTTACATCAAAATATTTACATGCTTATCTACATTATCAAAAAGTAAAAATTAAATTATAAAAAAAGCAAAAACTAATTTGCTTTTTTTACATTCACTTCGTATTATAAATACTTATTTTGCTTGGTACCAATTGTTTCCATATTCAATTTCAATTTTCAAAGGAACACTCAAACTGCAAGCATTTTCCATAGCTTTTTTAATTATTTCAATCATAATTTCTTTTTCATTATTTAAAATGTCAAACACAAGTTCATCATGCACTTGTAAAATCATCTTGCTTTTTAGATTATTATCTTTCATTAAATTATAAACATCTATCATAGCTTTTTTGATTATATCAGCACTAGTTCCTTGAATAGGAGTATTTAAAGCCATTCTTTCTCCGCTGGTTCTGATCATAAAATTCTTATTATCTAATTCAGGTATGTTTCTTTTTCTATTAAACATAGTTTTAACATATCCTAACTCATGTGCTTGTTTTATTGTATCATCCATGTATTTTTTTATACCAGGATACATAGTTAAGTAATTATTTATAAATTCATTAGCTTGCTTTGGATTAATGTTTAAGTTCTCAGAAAGTCCAAAACTGCTTATACCATATATTATTCCAAAGTTAACTGCTTTTGCGATTCGTCTTTGTTCTTTTGTTACAAGTTCTGGGTCAATACCAAAAATATCACTTGCAGTTTTAGTGTGTATATCTACTTCGTTTATGAATGCAGACTTAAGTGATTCAACATCGGCGATATGAGCAAGAATTCTAAGCTCAATTTGAGAATAATCTGCACTTAGTATTATAGAATCATTACTTGGAACGAATGCTTTTCTAATTAACCTACCATATTCGTATCTAATAGGTATATTTTGAAGGTTTGGTTCGATGGATGATAATCTTCCTGTTCTTGTTAAAGTTTGATTGTATATTGTGTGTATCTTTCCATCATCCATAATACAAGAAATCAATCCCTCTACATAAGTAGAGTAAAGTTTTGTAAGCATCCTATACTCGAGTATTTGATTAATTATAGGATGTTTGCCTTCAAGTTTTTGCAAAACATCAGCAGCAGTGGAATATCCTGTTTTTCCCTTTTTTCCATGTGGAAGCCCAAGTCGTTCAAATAATATATCTCCTAACTGTGAAGGAGATGATATATTAAACTCACACCCAGCATGATTATATATACTATTTGTTATAATTTCTAGTTTAATTTTTATTTCTTCTCCCATTTGAACTAATGTATCTTTATTGACAAACACACCATTTATCTCCATATCAGACAACACAGAAGCTAAAGGGTGTTCTATTTGTTGATATAAATCCATCATGTCTTCTTTTTTTAACTTATCTTCAAACTCATTATATGAATCGTATATAAACTTTGCTTTATTTACGCATTGTGCAGCTATAACATCTTCACTAGGAATTTGAAGTTTATTATTCTTTCCATATATATTTTCATAAAAGTCTATGTTATAGTTCAAACTATTAGCTAAATATGCAATATCATCTTTTACATTATAATCTAATAGATATGCTGCTATCATAGTATCAAAACTAATATTATCTATCTCAATGTTGTTCCACTTTAAAGATACTTTAAGTTTTTTCAAATCATATGTTATTTTATCTAATTTATTTATGACATCAATATTTTTCTTTATTTTAGAAAATGGTAGATAACCGCAAAAATTATTATTATAAATTCCCATTCCCAATATTATTGCATTGTGATAGTTATTTCCTAGTATTTCTAAATAAACACTCGTTTTTTCATTAAGTTTTATATCTTCTAAATTATCAATTATTTTTACATTTAAATTTGTTTCGGTTCTTGTATTTTTTTTATCCATCTCTTTTAAAAATGAATAAAACTCCAATTCTTCATATATTTTAATTAACTTTTCACTATTTTTTTCTTTTAATATTGTATTATCTATATTTATTTCAAGTGGGACATCTTTAAAGATTGTGGCAAGTTCATAACTAAGATAAGCATTGTTTTTGTCTGCTATTAATTTTTCCTTTAATTTTCCAGGTATCTTATCAATATTAGAATATATATTATCCAATGTCTTATATTCCTGTAACAATTTTAGTGCTGTTTTTTCTCCCACACCCTTTACTCCAGGAATATTATCAGAAGCATCTCCCATAAGGGCTTTTAAATCTATAATATTAATTGGTTCTATACCGTATTGTTCAACAAATGATGATTTATCATATCTTATATAATCCTTTTGTTTTAGAAGTTTAATATCTATATCATCTGAAATAAGTTGTAATAGGTCTTTATCGCTACTTACAATTGTTCCAATAAAATCTGGTTCTATATCACAAAATTTTGCAAAAGTACCGATTATATCATCAGCTTCATAATTATCAATCTCATAATATTTAATTCCCATATATTCTAACATTTCTTTAGCAATAGGAAACTGTATTTTTAACTCTTCAGGAGTTTCACTTCTACCGTCTTTATAATTTTCATATTTATCATGTCTAAAAGTTTTTCCTTTATCAAAAGCAACAATCATATATGAAGGTTGTTCTTCATTTATAATTTTATTAATCATGTTTGTAAAACCAAACAAAGCATTAGTTGGAAAACCTTTACTATTTTTCATCATGTTTCCTGTGTAAGCAGTAGCATAATAGCTCCTAAATAATAAATTATTGCCATCAACTAATATAATTTTTTTCATATTATCATACCTTTCATATATCATTATAACATTTTATACCAATTTCAAAAATAGTTTGTCTAATTTATCTTATATAAAAATATACTATATTATGGATACTGTTAAAGAAGATATTTATTTAATTGATTTTCAAAATATATTA
>DUWA01000087.1 GCA_012840755.1 Mycoplasmatota bacterium
AATAGTATATATGATATAATATAAATGTATTAGAGTGGGGATGCCCACTCTTTAATGTAGGTGGAGGAATTATGGATATAGCTACTAAAATTAAAAATTTAATAAAAAATATAATTGAAGAGAACGGATATGTTTTAGATAACGTATCATATGAAAAAGAAAGTGGTAATTATTACCTTCGAGTTGTAATAGATAAAGATGGAGTTATCGACATAGAAGATTGTGTAAATGTTACTAAAATAATTAATCCAATATTAGATGAAAATGATATAATTGATGATTATTATATATTAGATGTTTGTTCTAAAGAGAAAGGTTGTGAATAAAATGGACAATAAGGCCTTTAAAAATGCTGTTTTGCTTCTTGTTAAAGAAAAAGGAATAAAAGAAGATGTTATATATAGTGCAATGGAATTAGCTCTTACAAGTGCATATAAGAAAAACTATAATTCATTATCTAATGTTAGAATTAATATTGACAGGGAAACAGGAGATATAAAAGTTTATTCATTTAAAACAGTAATTAAAGATGAATTTACAAATCCAAATCCTGTTGATAAGGAAATTACTGAAGAAGAATTAGAAGAGGAATTAGAAGAGGAATTTTATTATGATGAGAGAATTCATATTCTTCTAGAAGATGCTATTAAAATAATTCCAGATATACAAATAGGCGAAACAATTGAAGAAGAAGTAACTCCAAAGGATTTTGGACGCGTAGCTGCAGCAACTGCTAAACAGGTAGTTATTCAAAAAATAAGGGAAGCTGAAAGAAATGTTATTATTGAAGAATTTCAAGATAAAGAAGATGAGATGGTATCTGGTATTGTAGCAATGGAAGATGCTAGAAATTATTACATAGACTTAGGAAGGACACAAGGGATTTTACCTAAAAGCGAGGTTATTCCTGGAGAAAAAATAAAAATGGGTTCTAATATAAAAGTATATGTTACCAAAGTCGATAACAATTCAAAAGGGCCTATAATAATGCTTTCAAGAAATCATTATGGATTTGTAAAAAGACTTTTTGAACTTGAGATTCCGGAAATTAATGAGGGAATAATATTAGTTTACAGTGTTGCACGTGATGCAGGTAATAGAACAAAAATAGCTGTTTATTCAGAAAATCCTAATGTTGATCCTATTGGATCTTGTATTGGAGAAAAGGGAACAAGAATTAATAGAATTATAAATGAACTTAATGGTGAAAAAATAGATGTAGTATCATATGATAAAGATCCGGCTAAATTTATTGAAAACGCTTTAAGCCCAGCTAGAAACTTGCATGTTTTTATAACTGAACCTAAGAAGCAAGAAGCTTTAGTTATTGTAGATAATGAAAACCTGTCTCTAGCAATTGGTAAAAAAGGTCTAAATGTTAGATTGGCTGCTAGATTAACTCATTATAAAATAGATGTTAAAACATTTGAACAGGCTAAGGAAATGGGTATAAATATAGTAAAATAAGGAGGTTGTTATGAAAGTAAGAAAAATTCCTATGAGAAGTTGTGTAGTTACTAAAGAAAAACTTCCAAAACAAGAACTTATTCGTGTAGTGAGAACCCCAGAAGGTAATGTTATAGTTGACATTACTGGAAAGGCAAATGGTAGAGGTGCTTATCTAAAAAAAGACATTAGTGTTATAGATAAAGCAGAAAAAACAAAGGTTTTGAATCGCTTTTTAGAAATAGAAGTGAATAAACAGATTTTTGATGAATTAAGAAATCTAATAAAGTAAAAAAAGAAAAGAGGTGTTTATTTATGATGACTGTATATGAATATGCAAGCGATGTAAATAAAACTGTAGCTGAAATACTTACAAAATGTAAGCAATTAGAAATTAATGTTTCGAGTAAGGATGATTATCTAAGTGAAGACGATATAGTAATGCTAGATAATAGTTTAGATAATTATAATGAAGAATTAGAAGAAACACTAGATGAAATTGTCGAAGATTTAATTGAAACTAAGAATATCAAAGTTAATGATAATTCTATATCGAAAGAAAAATTAAAGAAAAAGGAAATAACTAAAACTAATAAAAAAGATCTAGCTATTAAGAAAAAACAAATGTATAAAAACAAAGAAAAACTTATTAGTAATACAAATGTTGACAATGAAAATATCGTTTTTTATAAAGAAAATATGACAATAAGTGAATTGGCAGAAGCAATTGGTGTATCAAGTGCAGAAGTTATTAAAAAGCTATTTTCACTAGGAGTAATGGCAACAGTAAATAATTCAATAAGCTATGAAAATGCTGAAATTTTAGTTATGGATTATAATAAAGAATTAAAAAAGGAATCTAGTGCAGATGTAACTAATTTTGAAGAATTTGAAATAATTGATAAAGAAGAGGATTTAGTACCTCGTCCGCCAGTAGTAACAATAATGGGACATGTTGACCACGGGAAAACTACATTACTTGATACAATTAGAAAAGCTAATGTGGCTAGTGGTGAGGCTGGTGGAATTACACAGGCTATTAATGCATATCAGGCTAAATTCAATGAAAACTTAATTACTTTCATTGATACTCCAGGGCATGCTGCATTTACAGAAATGCGTGCAAGAGGTGCAAGCATTACTGATATTGTAATAATAATAGTTGCTGCTGATGATGGTGTAATGCCACAGACTAAAGAAGCGATTGATCATGCTAAAGCAGCTAATGTACCTATAATTGTTGCTATAAACAAAATAGACAAACCAACGGCTAACATTGACAAAGTTATATCAGAACTTACAGAATATGGATTAACTCCAGATACATGGGGAGGCGATACTTTATATAATAAAATATCAGCTATAACTGGCGAGGGTATTGATGAACTTTTAGAAAACATTTTATTAGTAGCCGAGATGGAAAATTATAGAGCTAATCCTAATAGATATGCAGTAGGTACTGTTGTAGAATCAAGGTTAGATAAACACGTTGGACCAGTTGTAACAGTCTTAATCCAAAATGGTACTTTAAGACTTGGGGACCCGATTGTAGTTGGGACAGCCTATGGTAAAGTACGAACACTTAGAAACGATAAAGGCGAAGAAATTACAGAATCAAAACCATCTCAACCAGTTGAAATTACAGGCATTAATGAAGTTCCTGCAGCTGGTGACAAGTTTATGGCTTTTGAAACTGAAAAACAAGCAAGAAGTATTGGTGAAGAAAGAAAGAAAAACGCTAGAGAGAAAGATAACGCTTCTAAAAGTGCTATTTCGTTAGATGATTTATTTTCTAAAATTAAAGAGGGAATAAAAGAAGTAAATATTATAATTAAAGCAGATGTTAATGGTAGTAGTGAAGCAGTTAAAAATTCATTGGAATCTATTAATGTTGAGGGTGTAAAAGTAAAAGTAATTAGAAGTAGTGTTGGTGGAATTACCGAAAGTGATATAGTTCTAGCTAAGGCATCCAATGCTATTATTATTGGTTTTAATATTAGACCAACGAATAGTATAAAAGAGTATGCAAAAGAAAATCAAGTTGAGATTAGATTATATAACATAATATATAAAGCAGTTGAGGATATGGAAGCAGCTATGAAGGGTATGTTGGAACCTATATATGAAGAAAAGGTTACTGGTTCAGCTGAAGTTAGACAATTATTTAAATTTTCTAAGGTTGGAACAATTGCTGGATCGTATGTTATAGATGGTGTAGTGACACGTTCTTCGAAAGCAAGAATCATAAGAGACTCAATTGTTGTATATGAAGGAGAAATAAATTCACTACAAAGAGAGAAAGATACAGTTAAAGAGGTTAAAAAAGGTTTCGAGTGTGGTATTACAGTGGATAAATTCACAGATATTAAAGTTGGGGATATAATTGAGGCTTACGAGATTGTTGAGGTAAAAAGATAATGAGTTTAAAAACTGATAGAATAGCAAGTAGCTTAGTTAAAGAGATTAGTTATATTCTTGCAATGGAAGTTAAAAATAAAGATATTAAATTTGTTACAATAACTGAAGTTAAGTTAACAACAGATCTAAGTTTTGCTAAAGTTTATTACACTGTTCTTAATGAAAATACTAAAGATGAAACTGAAAAGGCTTTAAAAAGTGCAAGCGGGTTTATTAGAAAAAAACTGGCTGATAGAATAAAGATAAGACATATCCCAGAACTTGATTTTATATATGATGAGTCCATCGAGTATGGTTCTAAAATAGAGTCCATAATTACTGAAATAAACGAGGAAAAAGAATAAATATTTAAATGATTAGTAAAATTTTATTAAATGAATATATATAAAATAATGATATATATAACATATACATAATTATTAGAATATGATATAATTATGTATATGTTTATATTAATTTAGCGTTGAAAAATGCTTTAGAAATATAGTTGGTAATTAGAAAACTAGTGGGTGATGAAAACTAGTCAAGATTATATTTTAAGTTACACATTTTGAGCTAAATCACATAAAGTGTTATATTTAAAGAGCATAAATCTTATGAAATAAGGTGGTACCGCGGAATAGTTTCGTCCTTATATTTATAGGATTTTTTTGTAACAATTTAAGATTTATAAGTTAAAATATAAAATATAGTTTATAGCATATATAATAGGAGGATTTTTATGAGCATAAATAAGATGATTGACCACACAAATTTAACTGCATATGCAACTGAAGAAGATATTAAAAAGCTATGTGAGGAAGCAAAACAATATGGTTTTTCTGTAGTATGTGTTCCATTATGTTATGTTGAATATGCAAAAGAATTATTAAAAAAAACCAGTGTACAAGTATGTACAGTGGTTGGATTTCCGCTAGGAAATACTACTTCTGCGGTTAAAGAATTTGAAGCAATCTGTGCTGTTGAACTAGGTGCAGATGAGATAGATATGGTAATTAACATTGGAGCGCTAAAAGATAAGAAATATGAATATATAAAAAGAGAAATTGAAGAAATAAGAGATTCTATAGGTGGTAGGGTTTTAAAAGTAATAATTGAAGAATGCTACTTAACTGAAGAAGAAATTATAAAAATGATTGAAATTTGTAATGAAACATTTGTTAATTATGTTAAAACATCCACTGGATATGGTACATATGGAGCGACAACTGAAACAGTTTCATTGATTAAACAAAAATCAGGAGACTTACTTGAAATAAAAGCAAGTGGTGGAATTAAATCAATTTCTCAAGTATACGATTTATTAGAATCAGGTGCAACGAGAATAGGAACAAGTAGTGGTGTTAAAATAATGGAGGAGTTAAACAATGAAAATATTTGATGATTTAAAGTGGCGAGGATTAATAAATGATATAACTAGTCCGGAACTTGAAGAAAAATTAAATCAAGGCGGATTGACTTTTTATATTGGAACGGATCCTACAGGTGATAGTATGCATATTGGTCATTTTTCTTCTTTCTTAATTTCAAAAAGATTAAAAGATGCAGGACACAATCCAATACTTTTAGTAGGAGGAGCAACAGGATTAATAGGTGATCCAAAACCTACTTCTGAAAGACCAATGATAACTAAAGAAGAAGTCGAATATAATTTTAAAAAATTAAAAGAACAGGCAGAAGGAATATTTGGATTTGAAGTTGTGAATAATTATGATTGGTTCAAGGATATAACTTATATTGATTTTTTAAGAGATTATGGTAAATATTTTAATATTAATTATATGTTGGCTAAAGATATAATAAAAAGAAGATTAGATGATGGAATAACTTATACTGAATTTTCTTATATGTTAATGCAAGCTATGGATTTTATGTATTTATTTGAAAATAGAGGTGTAACATTACAAGTTGCAGGTCAAGATCAATGGGGGAATATTACAGCAGGAGTTGAACTTATAAGGAAAAAATTAGGAAAAGAAGCTTATGCTTTTACGATGCCTTTATTAACTAAAGCAGATGGAACAAAGTTTGGAAAAACAGAAGGTGAGTCGATATGGTTAGACAAAGAAAAAACAACATCATATGAACTATATCAATTTTTCTTAAATAGTGAGGATTCAAAGGTTATTGACTACTTGAAGAAATTAACATTCTTATCTAAGGAAGAGATTGAACAGCTAGAAAAAATTAATAACGAAACACCACATTTAAGAATAGCTCATAAAAAATTAGCAGAAGAAGTGATTACATTTTTGCACGGAAAAGAAGAATATGACAGTGCAGTTAGAATTAGTGAAGCGTTATTTAATGGAGATATAAGATCTTTAACATATAAAGAAGTAATAGATAATTTTAAAGATGTTCCTAATTTTAAAATTAATAGTGATACAACCTTGATAGATTTACTTGTTAATAATCAGATAGCTTCTAGTAAAAGAGAAGCCCGTGAATTTATTAACGCAGGTTCTATTAGTGTTAATGGAGAAATTATCAAAGATGAAAACCAAATTATTAATGAGAAAATTGCAATAGATAAAAAAGTAGTTATAGTTAGGCGAGGTAAGAAAAAGTATTATATGGGTTTAATTGAAAACTAACAAAAAATGTAGATTAATTCTACATTTTTTAATACAAATTTTATTTTATAAAAAAAAAGAAGTAAGTACTTCTTATCTGTTGTAAAATTCAACTATTAAAGATTCATTAATATCTGCATTTAATTCAGTACGCTCTGGGTACCTTACATATGTAGCAGACATTTTATTATCATCGTAAGTTATGAATTCAACACGGCTATTAACAGCTTCTAAAGATGCTTTAATTATAGCTAAATCTTTAGAATTTTCTTTTACGCTTATAATATCGCCAGGTTTAACTCTGTATGATGGAATATCAACTTTTTTTCCATTTACTGTGATATGACCATGATTAACTAGTTGTCTAGCACCTTTACGTGTTGTCGCGAAACCGGTACGATATACTAGATTATCTAAACGACTTTCTAATAGTTTTAAGAAATCTTCACCTAAAACTCCTTTTAATTTACTAGCCTCATTAAAAGTTTTCTTAAATTGCTTTTCACTTAGCCCGTACATGAATCTAACTTTTTGTTTTTCTTGTAATTGAATACCATAGTTAGATAATTTTTTTCCACGTTTAGTACCATGTTGCCCTGGAGCATAAGCTTTTTTAAGTAGCTCTTTGCCTGTTTCAGTAATCGAAAAGCCAAAACGACGTGCTTTTCTATAACTTGGTCCTGTGTATCTTGACATAATTTCCCTCCTTATATATTGCGGAAAATCTTGCTTACTCGTCAAATTATAGGGTGTTTATTTTAATATTTCGCTTTGCAGCAGAAGTTACTTAAACCCTTGTTAGGTAATAAACACGTTATAAAATTCGAAATAATGCTGCTAGATTTATACGCATTTATAATTATATTATGTTTTATATCTTAAGTCAATACATATATCGTTTATTAAAAAAATAAATTCTAGAGAAATCAAACATATGTCACACTTTTGATAAAAATAAATAAGTCTGATATATTAAATTGAATATTGTTCTACTATTTCATTTGGAGATTTAAACCCTAATACCTTTTTTGAAATGTTATTGT
>DUWA01000088.1 GCA_012840755.1 Mycoplasmatota bacterium
ATGAGTTTGAAATTTAAAATTAATATTAAATTTATTTAAATATATTTACAAAACATACAAATAATGGTATATTAGTCGCATTGGAGGGTCAATTTATGAAATTTATTAAAACGTCTAATCCTTTTATACAAATAGAAGTACCAGATGATAAAGTTGTTTTTGAAGGTGAATACGCTGTTGTACATGGTATCTCATCCAAAATATACTCTTATTGTAATAAAAAAAAGGCAGTTGTAGGAGTTATTAATAAAAACTACGAAGAGGTTAGATTAGAACTTATTACATATGATAATCAAAATTATGAATGTAATGATTTAAAGTTTAGAGTGGATAATCAAGAAATATATAATTATAAAGGTAAGGATTTTATTGTGCAATGTGTTTTAAAAACTGATTATGCAGATATTATAGAGTATAAGCATATAAGGTTAGTTAATAATAAGGCATTAATATTGTCCGAAAACATAGCAAATGATTTAACTAACGTAAAACAGTATAATAATTTTTTGTTAGCCGATGACTTTATATATGATGTAGAAAATGCTAAAATTGAATTAGACAATAGATTTAAAGAAAAAAGTAAAATAGCTAAATTATAGCTATTTTTTTTATAAAAATTATATATTTGTTAAAAATAAAAATATTAACAAATATATATAAAATAAGTTGACTATATACCCATATGGGGTATATAATTATACTTAGAAGGAGGATATATGAAGAAAGTAAATTTAAAAATATCTGGTATGACTTGCAGCGCATGTCAAACAAGTCTAGAAAAAAAATTAAATAAAGAAAATGGAATATATAACGCAACGGTTAATTTAGTTATGAGCAATGCTATCATTGAGTATGATGAAAGCATTTTAGATATAGAAAAAATTGAAGAAATTATAAATTCTACAGGCTATAAAAGTCAGGGTATTTATAAAATGAAAGAAGAAAAGAAAAAAGGTAAAATTAGTCTTATTATTATGCTTATATTAACTGTAATGGTTATGTTTATATCAATGATTCATATGACCCCATTACCATTGATTCCATATATAAATCCAGTAGAATATCCGACTAATTATTCAGTAATATTAATGGTTCTAACAATCCCTATATTACTGTTAAGTATAGATTTAATTATTAGAGGAATAAAGAACTTATTTAAAATAAAACCTAATATGGATAGTTTAGTTACAATTGGAGTTCTAAGTGCTTTTATATACAGTATATATTCAACAATAATGGTTTTAAATGGTGATTATTCATACGTGAATCATATATATTATGAATCTGCCGCTGTAGTTATTTTCTTTATTAAATTAGGAAAATATATTGATAAAGAAAACAAGGAAAAAACAAAGGAATCGATTAAAAAGTTAATTGAGTTAACACCTAATGAGGCTACAGTAATAATAGATGATGAGGAAAAAGTTGTAAATGTAACTGATATAAAGGTCGGAGATATATTAATTGCAAAACCTGGTGAACGAATTGCTGTAGATGGAATTGTGATAAATGGCTACTCAACAGTTAATGAATCTTTTATAACAGGAGAAGGTATACCTGTTGATAAAGAGAAAGATTCTTCATTAATAGCAGGATCAATAAATTATGATGGTTATTTACAATATAAAGCTGAAAAAGTTGGTGAAGATACTACAGTATCACAAATAATTAAGATAGTTATAGAATCAGCTGCTAGTAAAGCTCCAATTTCTAGATTGGTAGATAAAGTTAGTGCAGTATTTATACCAATAATTTTATTATTGGCAATAATATCTTTTTCTTACTGGATTTATGTTGGTGAAAGTTTTGATTTCGCACTTAATATATTTGTATCATTATTAGTTATTTCATGCCCATGTGCTTTAGGACTCGCAACACCTCTTGCAATGATGATTTCAACAGGTTTATTAGCCACTAGATCTGTATTGGTTAAAAATAGTGCATCATTAGAAAAAGCAAGTAAGGTAAAAACAGTAATTTTTGATAAAACTGGAACACTTACTAAAGGAAAATTAGGTGTTAGTGAAATAATCAATTTTAGTGATTATACAGATGATCAACTATTAGGTATTATTGGTAGTATAGAATCTAAATCAGAACATCCAATTTCTAAAGCAATTGTATCTTATTGTAGTAGTCAAAAAATAAAATTGTATGATGTTACAGATTTTAAAGTTATACCAGGATATGGTTTGATAGCCAAATATAATAATTTAGATGTAATTGTTGGAAATAAGAATTTAATGCATGAAAATAACATAGATATCTCTGTGGCTGAAGTATCATTTAATCATTTAACTAAAAATGGTTCAAGCATACTATATACTGCTATAAATGATAGACTTGTGGCACTTATAGGTGTTATAGATACTATAAAAGATTCAGCTTATGAAGTTGTATCTAAATTAAATGATGAAAAAATAAATGTAGTAATGCTTACAGGCGATAATGAAAAAACCGCTAAATATTTAGCTGAAAGAATTGGTATAAATAAATTTTATGCTAATCTCTTACCACAAAACAAAAAAGAAATAGTAGATACTTTAAAAGAAAAAGGTCCTGTTATATTTGTAGGGGATGGAATTAATGATTCTCCAAGTTTAGTTTCTGCAGATATTGGAATTGCAATTGGTAACGGTACAGATATAGCTATAGAAAGTGCGGATGCAATATTACTCGGAGATGATTTAAATAGATTATATGATTTTATTTATGTTAGTGAAAGAACTATAACAAACATAAAACAAAATTTATTTTGGGCATTTTTCTATAATATATTAATGATACCAATTGCTATGGGAATATTAATAGATTATAATATAATATTAAATCCGATGATTGCCGGAATTGCTATGACAATAAGTAGTATTACTGTAGTGTTTAATGCACTTAGATTAAAAAGAATTAATTTTAAAAGGAAAAAGAGGAGTAAAAAAAATGAAGAAAAATAATGTATTAATAACAATACTAATAATATTAATAATAGCACTAGTTGCAATAATCATAGTAAATAATAATAATAACAATAACAACGATAACAACAATGTGAAAATTACGGATTCGAAAAAATTTAAATTAGAATATGAAAGTATAAATAATAAAGCAAATGATGCTGGGAAAAAATATAAAAAACTAAATATTAGTGAGGAAAACCCAATAGTATATTCTAGTTTGAAAGATATTAAAAGGATACTTCAAAATGGTACCGGTGTAATTTATTTTGGTTTCAAAGAATGTCCTTGGTGTCGAACTGCTGTTCCTGTATTGCTTAATGCAGCTAAAGAAGCAGGAGTTAACAGAATTTATTATTTCAATGATTTTAGTATTAGAGATATCAAACAAAAAGATGAGATAACAGGTGAGATTATTACAACTCAAGAGGGTAGTAAGGAATATTATGAACTGCTTAAAATATTAGGAGAACATGCAAGTATTTACTCTGGTTTAGAAGATGATACTATTAAAAGGCTATATGCTCCAACTGTTGTTTTTGTAAAAAGCGGTGAGATACTAGGCGTGCATGTTGGAACTATTGATTCTCAAGTAGACGCTTATGTTGAATTAACAGACGAACAATATAAAGAATTAAAGAAAAATTATACAGATTATATGAGTAAAATTACAGGAGTTACTTGTGAAGATGCTTGTTAAAAATTAAAAACTAATTATTAATTAGTTTTTTTGTTTATAAAAATTAAAAATGACAAAAATATTAATGGTGATTATATGAAAATAAGATTAGGATATGTGTCAATTACTAATGCACTTGAACATTCATCTTCTAGTGTTATGACCTACAAGTATTTTTCTTCAAATGATAGAAAAACCGTACTAGAAAAATTAGATAAAACTATTAATTCTAATCTAGATGCCTTATATGAAATATTAAAATATAATATTTCAAATGATATAACATTCTATAGAATGACATCAAAATTATTCCCATTATCTACACATGAAAAAGTTTCATTGGATATTAATAAATATAGTGATAAACTAAAGTTAATTGGTAAATTTATAAAAGATAATAACATGAGAGTAGGTACACATCCGGATCAGTTTTGCTTGATTAATAGTACTAAAAAAGAAGTTTTAGATTACAGTATAAAAATATTAGAGGAGCATATTAAAATATTTAATTTAATGGAGTATTACGATGGTTATATAGTTATACATACTGGAAGTGGAGAAGGTGGAAAAGAAGATTCTATTAAAAGATTTGAAGAAAATTATAAACATATTTCCAATAACATAAAAAAATATTTGGTCTTAGAAAATGATGATAGAGTATTCAATATAATTGATACATTAAATTTATGTGAAAAACTAAATATCCCGATGGTTTTTGATTATCATCATTATATCTGTAATAATAAGGGTGAGAATTATATAGATTATATCAATAGAATTGTTGATACTTGGAAAGATAAAAAGGTAAAGATGCATTTTTCTAGTCCTAAAAATAGTAAACAAATAAGGAGTCACAGTGAATATTTAAATATTAATACATTTGTAAAATTTGTTGAATCTTTAAAATGTATTAATAAAGACATAGATATTATGTTAGAATGTAAAATGAAGGATGATGCTTTATTTAGAATAACTAGACAATTAAAATATAGAGGTTATAATTTTGTAAATGATACAACTTTTATAATTTTGTAGAGTTATAATACATATGTCACACAAATAGATAAAAAAAAGATACCATCTGGTATAATTAAGTTGAAAGACAAAAATTATACAGAAAGAGTGGTATCTATGAGTATTATAACAGAAGAAATGAGATATAGGAAGAGAATGTGTGAATATGCACTAAAAAACGGGGTAACAAGAGCAGCAAGAAAATATCATACAAATAGAAAATTTGTATATAGACAATTAGAAAAATATGATGGAACAATAAGAAGTCTGGCTTTAAAATCA
>DUWA01000089.1 GCA_012840755.1 Mycoplasmatota bacterium
ATCTATATTTTTTAAATATATAAACAAGATTGATAATAGTATAATAGTAGAAATTAAAATTTTTTTCATATTTCCTCCAATAAAAAAGTAGATTTATATCTACTTAATTATATTTCTATTATATCTATTTTAGCACCTACATTTTTAAGTTTTTGTTCAATGTTTTCATATCCTCTTAAAACGTGTTCGATATTTGTAATTGTTGTTGTTCCCTCTGCTAGTAGGCCAGCTAATACCATACAAGATCCCGCTCTTAAATCAGTAGCTTCAACTTCTGTTCCCTTTAAAGGTGTTTTCCCATAAATGTTTATATTTTGGTTATCTATGAATTCAATATTTGCTCCCATTTTTATTAAATATGGAACATTTTGAAACCTATTTTCATATATATTTTCTTGTAATGAACTTTTGCCTTCTAATTGAGTTAATAACACGGTTAATGGTTGTTGTAAATCTGTTGGAAATCCAGGATATCCATGTGTCTTTATAACAACCGGTTTTAAATTATCCGTTTTATATATTTCTACATCTGAATCATTTACTTTAATATTTACGCCCATTTCCTTTAGTTTTAATGTTAAACTATCGACATGTTCAGGAATTATATTAGTAATTTTTAATGGATTTCCTAATAAAGCTCCTAATATCATATATGTTCCTGCTTCAATTCTATCTGGAATTACTTCAGTAAATCCTTTTCCTAGTTTCTGTACTCCATTTATTATAATTTCACTTGTTCCTGCTCCTTTAATATCTGCACCCATATTATTTAAAAATGTCGCAACGCTAACTACTTCAGGTTCTTTTGCAGCATTCTCTATTATAGTTATACCCTCGGCTTTTACTGCAGCGAACATTGTATTTATAGTTGCACCTACACTAGGCATATCTAAATATACATTGCAACCAACTAATTTTTCAGCATAAATTTTAAATCTATTGTTTTCCTCTTCGACAACTGCACCTAATGCTCTAAAAGCTTTTAAGGTCTGATCGATAGGCCTTGCTCCAATGTTACAACCACCCGGAAAATATACATCTGCCTTTTTATATTTTCCTAATAATACTGACATAAAATAATATGATGCTCTTAATTTTTTTGAAAATTCTTCTGTAATTTTTTTATTTTCAACATTAGTACAATCTATCATAACTTTTCCATCACTAATGCTTACTTTCGCACCAAGATACTCTAATATTTCTTCTAATGATTTTATATCTGAAATATTTGGTACATTATAAATTTCAACAACATCATCAGAAAGTAATGCTGCTGGAATAAGCGCAACAGCTGAATTTTTAGCTCCTCCTACATTTATTTGTCCTTTTAATTCTTTTCCTCCGTTTATTAGTATTTTTTTCATTTTACTCCTCCAACTCACTATATTAATATGTTATTTATATACTTTTGTGTCTTTATCTATTTTCGAATAGTTCTATTTTTTCTCGCACTACTTTTTTTAACGATTCTTCACCTGACTTAATAATTTTTCTAGGATCATATATATCTGGATTCTTATTTATATACTCTCTCACTGAGTTTGACCAAGATATTTGTAATTCTGTGTTTATGTTGATCTTAGTAATTCCTTTATCTATTAATCTTATTATATCGCTATTTTTGATTCCAGTGCCTCCATGTAAAACAAGAGGGACATTTGTTTCTTTTGAAATTTGTTCTAAAAGTTCAAAATCTAATTTAGGTTCCCCTTGATATACACCATGAGCATTACCAATAGCTGGTGCTAAACAATCTATTTGTGTGTTTTTTACAAAAACTATGCAATCATTAATATCCGCCAATAATACTTGTCCTTCTATCCCGTCCTCAGATCCACCAATATGCCCGATTTCTGCCTCAACACTAACATTTTTCTGTTTTGCATAATCAACAACTTGTTTTGTAACTTTTATATTATCTAATAAATTATGTTTAGAAGCATCAATCATTACAGATGTAAAACCAGCATCGATTGCTTTTACACATTCGCTATAACTACTACCATGATCTAAATGAAGTACTATATCAATAGTTATATTCAAACTTTTTATTAAACTTTTAACTATAGCATATACTGTTTCATAGCCACCCATATGTTTAGAAGCACTCTCACTTACTCCTAAAATAATTGGACTATTTAATTTATTGGCTTCTTCTAATATATACTTTGTCCATTCTAAATTATTTATATTAAAATGAGCTATTGCTTTTTTTTGATTTCTTGCATTATTTAAAATTTGTCTCATATTGACAAGCATTATATCACCCAATATAATTATATATTTTTTAAACTATAATTGCAATCAATATAAATATTATGTTGACATTATATAATACTAAAAATTGCAACTAAAATAAAAATTATTCCTCCGATTTTCTTTATATTTTCAGGATATAGTTTTTTTAAACTATTACTTAAATTTAAGCCAATATATGTAAATATAAAACTACTTATCATAAAGGAATTATATAAAAACATATTGTTTTCCTTGTATAATCCAATACCAATAGAAAAACTATCCATGCTAACTGCTAGTGGAAAAATTAAAAATTCTTTTATTGAAAACTTATCAACATTTACTGTTTCTTTTTCCAAGACCATATTTAAGCCTAATATCATAAACAAAAAGAAAGCAATAATTTTATTACTTAAACTAATTATTGTAAAAATTTTAGTTCCTACTATATTACCTAATAGAGGCATGAAAAAGTGAAATATTCCTACCATAATTGCTAAAATAAATTTCTTCTTTTTACTGTTTATCATAACACCGTATATTAGTGATAAGGAAAAAGCATCCATACTTACTGCTAGAGCTAATAATAATATTATTAAGTACATAAAAAAACCTCCTATATGATTTTATTATAGGAAGTTTCTTTTATACTAAAAATATTTGTTTATTAACTCTTTTACATATATTTTATATTCAACATCAGTTTTATCATCTGCTTCTAAAAGGCAAAGCGGAGGAAATAAAACACACCACCAATTATCTCCTTCTCCTTTACCTAAAGTTATTAATACGGATTCGTAATATCCTTCATTATATATGATTCCTTTATATTTTTTTTCTGGAAAATAATTGTAACCAAAATCTATTTTATACTCGATATCATAACCTTCATTACTTAGTGTTTTTTTTACAGATTTCTTTATATTATTTATATTACTTTTTATTTTCTCCCTAGCAACATTTATATTATCAATATTATATAACATTTGACTCATTTCTTTTTGAACATTTAGTTTTACTTTTTCTTTTATACTTTGGTCTTTTTTATCATTGCTATTAGGAATAACTCTCAACCTTATAGCAT
>DUWA01000090.1 GCA_012840755.1 Mycoplasmatota bacterium
AATCCTGAAAAGGATAAGCTTGACAAAAACTTATTGGAAAACACACAGTGTTCAGCGTGAATTTATACCAAGTGCAACGCATAAATTATTTTGAGAATTTACTGACATCTTCCTTGACAAACACCGGAATTGAAGCATTATAACTCATCTGCAAGTTATTCCTCCTTAAATTCTCAATTTTATATTTAAAACTATAAGGATAATATTCAAAATATAATCTTTAATTAAAATTATTAGCAATATCCTTGTTACCTGATAAAGGTCTACCCTCACTATCAACCCAGTAGTTCCACCCATTTCTACTCCCATGAAGAATAAGGCTAGCAGCTGCACTTAATGCTGTCTTATTTTTTGTTTTTGAATTAACCATATACGATTTTTTGAAAACCAAATTTTTTACATCATCAAATATAATACCTTCGTCTATAAGCTCTTTTCTTTCATCTTCTATATCAGAATAATTTTCTGCATTTTCAAATCTGTATAGTTGGGACCCTTCGAGAATCTCAACATCACCGTTGTCTAAGTACAAATAACCCGATGCATTGATGTCATTAGAA
This sequence comes from Mycoplasmatota bacterium, assembly GCA_012840755.1. Lineage (GTDB taxonomy): Bacteria > Bacillota_I > Bacilli_A > RF39 > UBA660 > DUWA01. The sequence goes on from DUWA01000090.1 coordinate 561, forward strand.
TTAATAAATATTTCTACTTTTCGAATCATCTTAGAGCTGGTTTCTGGATATGGAAAGAGAATGTTTATTTCTGATATCAAATCCTTAGTCCTTTCATTTATTGCATCAATATCCCATGTGTCTTTTTCTAATATTTTTTGATTAATAGTTAAATGTGATGTATTTGACAATATTGCATTTTTATATGTCCACACTTTATTTTGCATTTTACTATTATCAACCTTTGTAGCTAAAGTTAGATTACCTAATCTATTCACATTCTTTTGATATTCATCCTCGTTTACTCCTAATTCTTCAAGCCATTCATTACTAGGGGTTTGTGGTATTAGATGTTCTATACTTAATTCAGTTAAGTCTACAGGTGCTGGGTTATTGTGATGCTCCAATTTATCAAGAAATATTCTTAAAGTACTCTTAATTTTATACATATTCGCATTTACTATTGAGTCACTTAATTGTTGATCATCCGGGGTATACATACTATTATTAATATTTTTAAACACTAAATTCTTTTTTAGCATATCTATTATATGGTCGTAATTGCCGTTGCAATCTTCCAGCACATCTTTCAAAACTGGTGCAAATACCCTTGTTATGCTACTTGTATCAATATCACAAAGTGCTCTTCTAATTAAATAGTTATTTACCACGAAAATCAAATCGGATAATTGTTCTGTAGATATTAAATTATTTGAATATAATTCATAGAATCCCATTAATAATGGGGCAGGCATGTCCGATAAAATTCTTCTAAATTCCTTAACTGCAGGTAATAAGTTAATATCAATTTTAGATAAATCTTTATAATATATTTCATAATAATATTCTGCATATTTTACAATATCCTTAAAAATACCTTCTATTCCCAAATGCTTAACATTTTCTTTATACCATTTAACAAATTCTCTATACACAGCATTTTTATTTGGTAATGCTTTATTCTTTACTGCTAAATAAAATCTAAAAAAAGCTTCTAATTTTTTTGAATCATTAGTTAAGAGTTTCTCTATTTCCATCCAATCTTCTTTATAATATTTTTCTTGTGTTTCACTATCTAAATCCATTAATACAAAATTTCGTATTAAATCAGAAGCAGTTAGCTTAACACCAGTTGCATTGATGCTTTCGAAAATTTTTTGTGCATTGTCATTCTCAGATAAAGGTATACAAACAATATAGAGGTCATTCAAAGCGAGTAGTATTTCATTAAAACTATAGTTTTTGTTTTGTTCTCTCATAAATTTTAAAATATATTGATAATTCTTATATATTTTTGATTCCGTATTCTGGATTTTATCAACGTTCTCATTTATTATGTATTGATATACATCATCATCTGAGACTAGTGGCTTTAATTTGTATTTTATTTTTTTATTAGTTGCAAAGGGATTTGTTAAATATTGTCCATCTAGACTCTTAATTGCATCTATTTCATTTTGTTCTTTCATCAGAGTTCTTATTGCATATAAAAGTAAAAATATTGTTGTTAATCTTTGTTGGCCATCTATAACAGAAAACTCTCTAGATGAAAAATCAATAGGGGTGTCTAAATAGATAATAATTCCTAAAAAATGGTTAGTGTATTCTCCCTCTAATACGCTTTTTAAATCATCCAAAAATTGCTTAACTTCTTTTCCAGCTGTCCAAGTATAGTTTCTTTGATATACAGGTATAACAAATTGACAACCCGAACTATTTTTTAAAAAATCAAGTAAACCAGTTCTCATAGGTGGTTGAAAATTTGAACTCATAAAATCTCCTCCTTATCTTAGGTTCATGTTTTATCTTAAAACTCTTATCTGATCTATATTTAAAATTCTAATATTTTTTGATTCAAGTTTAAGAAAAATGCTATCGTCATTTATTACTACCTTCTCAGGCTTGCCGATTACATCTTCATGTCCTTTTACTATAATTTGAATTTCCCTTTCATTCAAAATTGCTGAATGTAATTCTTCTATTACCTGATTAGTTCTACTATCTTTAAACTCAAATGATAACCATTCTTTAGATGATTCTAATAAAGATTTTTCTACTGTATTAACCATATATTCTATTTGTTCTTCAGATACTGTATCAGTTCCAATTACTTTCTTTAGTATTTCTTCCTGACTTTTTAATGATGTTTTCTTGTTTATATTTTTAAATTCATTATCAACTTTATACCCTCCACTGACTCCCCTTTTACTATGAATAGGAATCCCCATGTCATTTAAATATTGTACATCTCTTGCTATCGTTTTAGGAGTAACATCAAATTCTTTTGCTAATTCATCAGCAGATACCCAATCAGCTTGAAAAAGCATCATTAACAATTCAAGTCGGCGATCTGTTTTCAATTTATTTCACCTCTTCTAGAAAACTTTGTTTATAACATTATATATTATGGACAATGATTTGTCTATTATCCGTTGACAACCGACATATAAATGTCTATAATTGAATTAAGTACTGGAGGGATCAAAATGAAACTGATAGGGAATTTTCTTTTATTGATTCTAAAAATATTCTTGCTTCCACTACTCCTAATTTCATTCTTAAGTTCATTTTTATTAGGAGCAGTTAGTATCATAGGTAAGGTTGCCTTATCTTTATTAAATCTGTTTATTCTAATAGGTACAATAGGATCT
>DUWA01000091.1 GCA_012840755.1 Mycoplasmatota bacterium
ACAAATTCCTAGAATTTTCGATTCCGAAAACGTCATAATTATAGAACCTACTACTATATTCATAATCAAAATTACCTGAAAGAAAATAAGAACAAACAAAGATAGTAATTAAAAATATTGGCATTATAAAGACATATTTTAAAGAATCTAAGTATAATTTTTTAAAACTTTTTTTATAATCAATTCTCGTAAGTGAATTTTTAAAATAACCTTTTTTTAACTTTTTGTGAAAACTATTTACAGCAACTATCATAATTAATAATGGAGCTAATATTTGTAAAAAAGAAACTTTATTATCTGTTAAGATTATATATCCAAATGTAGTTAATGTATCTCTTCGTTTTACTGGCTCTGAATAATGATTACATAATATGGTATCCGAATTATCTATTTGACATTGTTCATAATAGCCATTTTCTATTTCAAACCAATAATCACTTTGGATCTTATAATTATAAACTGCAATTACTGCACAAAAAATTAAATAGACACATAGTAAAATTAACAAAATATTATCTTTTAACTTATCTAACATTTTTATTCCCCTTTAATAAAATAATTGAAATGAAACTATGCTTTGTTATTAATAAAATGCTATCCCAGAATAATCGTTAAATATTTGAACAAATCGATTTCTAAGTTTTATTATAACAACATCATTTTCTACAGTTCCAAGAGCTGTTACTGTAAAAGTTGCACCAACGGGTGCTACACGATACACCGATGACCCTCTAGATGTAGTAAATGAAAATTCTGTATCATGTTGTGCACTGGAAGTATAAAGTGCTGGATATGTTGCACTACCAATTCCAAGCGTTATAGATTTTTCAATTTTTCCAAAAAGTGTAACATTTAAATTTTTAGAATTAAGGGCATTAACTGTACCCGTAAACAATACTACCGTAAACAATACTACAAAAATTCTTAAATTTTTTTCATATTATCTCCTTACAATAAAATGTCTTTTTAACATAGTTTCATTTCTATAAAAGCATAACATAAACAATTATTTTTTTCTATATGTTTACTTTGATGTTTACAAGTTGTATACATATTGTTAAAAAAATTAATTGTGTTTTTATTCTTGAAATAAATTTTTCAACATAACAAAATAAAGTCATGCACATTAACGCAAATAATAATTATTTGTTTTTGACTAAGCTTTAGTTTGATTTTTTCTTCAGTTCTATTATAATTTTTTTATTTGATTAATGCCCTAGATAATTATTTTATAATTCATTACATTTTAATATTTCATTCAGACCAATAAACTTGCATGAAAAATAAAATAAGTGTTAATTAAAATGATTTTATTTTTAACTAAATTTCACCTAAAACTTTCTCTTTATTTTTATATGAAGTTAAAACTATTAATGTTGATGTGAGAGCTAATAATAAAGATATTACAAAAGTACCATATAAATTCATACCATAAGGTGCCCAAATGCTTGAAAGAAGAAAACAGTCTTTTATACTAGTATTAAAAAAATATAGTATCGCTTAATAAAATTTCAAAAATTATAAATATTAATAAATACTC
>DUWA01000092.1 GCA_012840755.1 Mycoplasmatota bacterium
AAAATAAAAATTTATAAAAAAGTATTAATTTTAACTAGTATTATAATAGTTTTATTAATTTCAATTATATTTATAACACCATTAAAAGAGGAGTTACCTATAATTAATAATTTAAAACCTAATAAATTTGTATATTTAGCATCAGAGTCAAGTGAGGTAGTTGTCTATAATAGTGATTATTCTCCAGAAATGACTTTAATTAGAGGTGTAAAAGTTGAATTATTAAATGAAACTATTAAAAATAGTGAAACGGATATTGAATACAGTAAAATTAAACATGATAAAAAAATATATTTGATTGATAAAAAAAATTATACAAATGATGAAAATACAGTAGTAAAAGAAAAAATAATGTATGTTAGAACGCCTATTACTGTATATAAAGACTATGATTCAATTGAAATAGTTACTCATATTAAAAAGGGTGAGAAAATTGATATTATCGGTTATGATTATATAAAAGATAATGGGGCAGTCAATATGTATAAAATTAGTTATAATGATTATATAGGATTTGCTTATTCAAAATATTTAGTAGCTAATCATGAAGAATCAATTATGAATTATGATGAAGAAAATACTTATAAAACACATTTAGAAAGAAAAAACACTTTAGGTGGGGGAAGTGCAGGTAATCTAGATTATTTTCCTGTTTCTAAACCACAGTTTGATAAAAATATTATGCCAACAGAAGTAAGAAGTTTATATTTAAATGCTGTTGCAATTAAAAGTGTAGATAAATATATAAGTTTTGCTAAAGAAAATAATATAAATGCATTTGTTGTAGATATTAAAGATAATACAATGCCTGCATATAAATCAGAGGTAATGAGAAAATACTCGCCTACAAATTATAACAATGCACATGATAGTTTTGAAAACTATAAATCTAATATTCGAAAATTAATAGATGAAGGGTTTTATGTAATAGGAAGAATTACAGTATTTAAAGATAATTATTATGCTAAGGATCATCCAGAAAATGCAATAAAGGATACTCGTACTAACCAAGCATTCAATCATGACAATTCTTATTGGCCTAGTGCTTTTAAAAGAGATGTTTGGGAATTTAATGTTGCATTAGCTATAGAAGCGGTTACTGATATAGGCTTTAATGAAATACAGTTTGATTATATAAGATTTCCAGATAGGACATATAATTTAGAAAAAGCAGGACATATGGATTTTCAAAACGATTTTAATGAAGATAAAGCACAAGCAATCCAAAATTTTTTATTCTATGCCACTGACAAAATACATGAAGTAGGTGCATACGTATCAGCTGACGTATTTGGAGAATCTGCTCATAATTATGTAACAGGATATGGACAATATTGGGCTGCTATTTCTAACGTTGTTGATGTTATAAGTGGTATGCCTTATCCAGATCATTTTTCTAAACATGACTATAATTTTGAAGAGGTAGTTTGGACTGTACCATATAAACTTTTAAATCATTGGGGTGGTTATGTTAATAGGCACCAATCCTTAATAAAAACCCCAGCAATTGTTAGAACATGGATTCAATGTTATAATACTGGTAAGAATCCTAGTGTAATTTATGATGCTAGCAAAATTAGTGAACAGATTCAAGGATTATATGATGCAGGGCTAACAGGTGGATATATGACTTGGAATTCGGCATCAAGTTTAGATAAATATATGGAAGTGTCTGCCGCTTTTAAAAAGGAGTATTAAA
>DUWA01000093.1 GCA_012840755.1 Mycoplasmatota bacterium
AAATTGGTGCGCTTCTATGATGGAGTAGATGGGTTGAAAACAGGTTATACTACAGATGCAGGTTATTGTTTAACTGCAACAGCTAAAAAAGGTAATATGAGAGTTATTGCTGTTGTAATGGGCGAACCAGATAGTAAAACAAGAAATCAAGAAGTAACAGAAATGCTAGATTATGCATTTGCCCAATATGGAGTAGAAAAATTACTATCAACAGATAGTAGTTTAGGTAATTTAGAAGTAATAAAAGGAAAACAAAAATTTGCTGAAATAATACCAACAGAAGATGTAACAGCACTTTATAAAAAAGTAGAAGGTAAGAAAAACTTTACATATGAAATAAAAGCAGATAAAATAAAATCTCCTGTAAAAGTAGGAGATAAGGTTGGAGAATTATTAATAAAAGAAAATAATAGTATAATAAGAAAAATTAATCTTACTGTAAAAAAAGATGTTAAAAGAGCTAATTTATTTGAGTTATATTTTAGATATATAAAAGAGATAATAACAGGTGATATAAACTTCTAGAAATAGAAGTTTTTAAATTGTAATTTTTTATTGTACCACTTTTAATATAATTTAATTTTATATCAAAAGCAGATTTAATCCTTTCATTACAAATAATATTTTAAGGTATTAAATTGCTTTGGTATATAGTTGCGAATATTGAAAATCTGTTGAGGATTTTTCCGTAAAAATGGTAGAATATAGTTGCTTGAGATACTAATATAGATTTTATGTTTTATACAAGCCTTTTTTGAGGAGAAGGAAAATGGAAAAACTAAGTAAGATTTTAGTTTTGATTTTAATTGGATTATCCTTTAAAACTAATTATGTGTAGGTAACAAGAGGGGGTCTTCAAACAATGGTGGTGTTGATTGTAGTAGAATTCAAGTAAAAGGTAATTATAGTTGGATGAAATAGTCGTGTAGTTATAAATCAATGGTAAAGATCCAAGGACACAATCCATATACCTTAGGATAAAACGAAACACGAATTTTATATATCAAATATAAATATTATAGGATAAAATTTAATAAATGTTTTTTGCTAACTTTATGTTGACATGCGTTGAGATAACGCATATAATATATATGTGGGGTGATTGAATGGAAGCAGCCAATCCTTTATATAAAAATCAGGGAATACATGTTATTGTTTCTATATTCACAGTAGAAAAAGGAAAAACTAAAGTTTTACTAATAAAAAGAAAAAATGAACCTTTTAAAAACATGTGGGCTTTAGTTGGTGGCTCTCTTTACAACAATGAGAATTTAGATTTTGGACTGCAAAGAGAAATAATGGAAAAAACAGGCTTGAAAAATATTGAAACATATTTTTCTGGTATATTTGATGATATAAATAGATCACCTGTTATGAGAATGCTTGCAATTTCATATATAGGTATTATTGATAATGAGAAAGTGTCTATATTAAAAGATACATTTAAAACATCTAATGCTGAATGGTTTCCAATTGAATTAGTTCCAGATTTAGCATATGACCATAATAATATTTTAAATTCAGCTTTGAATAGTCTTAAATCTAAAATTTTGACAACTAATATATTAAAATCTTTATTTCCTAATGGTTTTACAATTCCAGAAATACAAAAAACATATGAATCAATTTTAAATGAAAAATATGATAGAAGAAATTTTAGAAGAAAACTACTTAATTTAGATTTAATATATGATACAAAAACAGAAATTAAATTTGAAGGCAATAAACCTGCAAAATTATACAAATTTAAAGATTAATAAACATGTATTTTAAAATATAAAAAACAGTCAGTATATCAAAGGGCATATAAGTAAATGAAGATAACTTACAGTAATAATACATTATTGATATTAAGAAAGGTGGAATATATATGGGAGTAATACTTGGGAAAATAGTGTTAACGGGAGGTCCTTGTGCTGGTAAAACTACTGCACTGGCAAGGATAGAAGAAAATTTAACAGAATTGGGATATAAAGTTTTTATTGTTGGTGAAAGTGCAACTGAAATTATAAAAGGTGGCATAAAACCTTTTGGTAATAAACCTATTGATTTAGTTAAATTTCAAGAGTTAATTATAACGTATCAACTAAGCAAAGAAAAAATTTATGATGAAGCAGCTTTATCTTTACCAGAAGAAGAAAAATGCGTTATTGTATATGATCGTGGAGTTATGGATAATAAAGCTTATGTAAAAGATAATGAATTTAAAGAAATATTAAAAAAATTAAACCTAGATGAACTTGAATTAATTGATAGCTATGATATGGTTGTACATCTTGTTACTGCAGCAGATGGAAAAGAAGAATATTATACTTTAGAAAATAATGCTGCTAGAACTGAAACAATTGAAGAGGCTAAAGCATTAGACAAAAAAACAGCTAATGCATGGATTGGACATAATAATTTAGTAATCATTGATAATCAATACGATTTTAAAGATAAAATGACAGCTGTGTTAGATAATATCAATAATTTATTAAAGAATCCTATTTCAATAAGAAAACAAAGAAAGTTTATTGTAGATTTAGATAAATCTAATTTAAGTTTTATTAATAATAATGAAATGATTAAAATTGATATCGAACAGACATATTTAATTGATAAAGACTTATCTGATAGTTATGAAAAAAGATTAAGAAAGAAAAGTTATAATGGTTGTAATACTTACTATATTACTCTTCAGAAAAAAGGAGAAAATGGCCTTTCTAAAATTATTACTGATAAAAAAATATCAGAAAAAGAATATAATAAACTAATGTCTATGTATGATGAAAAATATACAATAAATAAAACAAGATATTCTTTTATTAAAAATAAGCAATATTTTAAATTAGATATTTTTGAAAATAATATATCAATACTCGAAATTAATCCTACAAAAGAAAATAAAAAAATATCTATTCCAAAAAACCTTTCTGTAGTAAAGGAAATTACCAATGATGTTGAGTATCAAAACTTTAAAATGGCTGTTCATAATGATAATAAGAGATATATTTTAAATTAGATAAAAAAGCTGAAAAAAATTAGTTATTATGATATTATTATGCTTAAAAAGTATGTAAAAATATTAAAATACCAAAAGAAATAAATTATATGAATATAGGAGAGTGATTGAAAAGATAACTTAAAGCAGAAAAATGGTATTTATCATAGTATTAAAGTTTATTTTTTAGATTTAAACTAGATTTGTCTAACATATATTTTTAATCTTTATTCTCTATAAATGTGATATAATAGCTATATAAATAAAACAAAGAAAATTAATATAAAAAACAGATATTATAAATTTAATTGCTGTTTTTTAATATAATTTTATAATGTAATTAGGTGGTAAAATGATATATATAAGATTTGTTAATGAAGTAAAACTTGCTTTAATAAAACATGCACAAATTAATCCTACAAGAGAATGTGGTGGTTTTTTATATGGTAAAATAGTAAGAGAAAAAAACAATATTATATGTGACATAGATGCGATTTATTATGAAAACAAACTAGGAAGCGATTGTGAATTCAATTTTAATTTATCTTATATTGAAAATGCTAAAAAGGTTTTAAAACAATTAAAATCTGAGTGTTTAATGGGGACTTATCACTCTCATGGATTATATGATGCTACTTTTTCTGATGTTGATAGAAATAAACTACAAAAGTTTTTTGGAGAAAATAAAATTACAATGATATATAGTCCTACTTATAGTCAATTAGTTGGGGAATTCTTAGATGAGAATGGAATCTCTCATAAAGCTAGAATAGTAACTAAATAGTAAGATATTGAAGTATTTAAAAGGATCAAATAATTTTGGTTCTTTGTCAAATAGTGTTGGTGAGACCAAAAACTAATGATAATGAATTAAATTTATCGCAGGTCAAGACGCAAGTCTTGATCTGTTTTTTTAAGCTATTACATTTTTAATTTTTAT
>DUWA01000094.1 GCA_012840755.1 Mycoplasmatota bacterium
CCTATTTTACATGTTAATAAAATTGATAATGAAATACAAAAATATATAAATGAGAAAAAAAATGAATTCTTAAATACTGTAAAAAATTTTGAAAAAGCAAACATAAACCTAGAATATGAATTTAACGTTAAATATAATTCAAACGAATATAAAAATGTAATGTATATTCATACTGTTATATATAAATATGTTGGGGGTGAAGATTATACTAGAATTGATAAAAGTATAAGTTATGATGCAAAAAGAAAAAAAATATTAAATTTAGAAGATTTTTTCATCAATAATAAATACTTAAGTGAATTATCTAAGTTATCATATTATTATATGATTGAATACTTTAATACTAATGATTTAAATTATGATGATAACAATATAAAACAAGTAACAGGGGAAAATGTAAATAATTTCTCTAATTATAGTTTTCACCAAACCGGACTTGATATAATTTTTCCTCCAACTAAAGATTCAACATTAAAGTATAAGGTAAAGATAACTATTCCATATAAAGATATTAATCATATATTAAAAGAAGAATATAGAAATATTGGTTTTTCAATAAACGTAAAACCAATTTTAGATGTAAATAAAAGAGATATTTCATCTTTAAAAATAAAAAATTAATTGCGCTTACTTTTGATGATGGACCAAATTATAAAAATACTGAAAAATTAATAGAAGGTTTAAACAAAAGAAATGCCCGTGCCACTTTTTTTATACTAGGAAGTAAAATCAAACATAATAAAAAAGTAATATTAAAAGCTTATACTTATGGCAATCAAATTGGAAATCATAGCTATAATCATAGAAATTTAAGAATTTTAGATGACTACAGTTTAATAAACGAAATAAAAAAAAACAAATGATGCATTAGAAAATATCATTGGTCAGAAACCAACAATTTTAAGGCCTCCATATGGTATAGTAAATAATAGAATAAAAAAACTAAGTGGATTATATGCAATACTTTGGGATATAGACACTTTTGATTGGAAATATCAGAATTCTAAAAAGATAGCTAACAAAATTATAAAAAAAGCACATGATGGGGCTATCATATTATTACATGATACATACAGATCTTCTGTTGAAGGAGCATTAATTGCTATCGATAAATTAAAAGAACAAGGTTATGAATTTGTTACAATTGATGAAATGTGCGAGTTAAAAGGGATAAATTTAAATAATCAAAAAAGTTATTTCTTCTTTTAATTTGTTTTTTTATATCTTTATTTTCGTGGAAAAATATTATAACAAATATCATATCATGTCGTAAAAAAATATAGATACTGTCACCGAATAAAAGGACTATTGATACAATTTATAATTCAGAAATAAATTATTTATCAGTTACTGTATTAGATGGAAAACCAAAGATAAACAACGTAATAATTATATCTTTATTCTTTATCTAGATTATATAGTTCATGATTTTCTTAAATAACATCTAGGAATTATGTATACAAAAAAGAATTAATCAATTTTAATTCTTTTTTTGTATACTAAAAGTCAAATTATTGTAAATATTAGTGGTATGCTTTTGAATTTTGTATTCTATCTTCATCTTTTATTGTTATGGAATCATTTACGATTGAATCAGTTTCATAATTATAGGAACTAACATGTAAGATTAATGACGGATTAGCTTTTATATATTGTTCAGAAAAATATCCCTTATATATAAAATCGTATGTATATATCTCTTCATCATTATAATATACCGGATAATAATTATCAGCCACTACATTAAAATAGGTTGATATAACTTTATCATCTTCTACATTATATCCCCTAGCTAATTTAAAGTAATGCTTTAAATCATTTTCAATATTTTCTCTAGAAGAATCCATTACTTGTCTTAAAATATCTTTTTTATCATTTGTCATATCTATATCATAATTATTAATAGCTGCCAATAAAGAATCCATATTGTCAATCAAGTTAGTGATTCTATCATAATCATTGTCTAATTTTAAAAGTTCTTTATAAATGTAATTAATATTACCACTGAAGAAAAATTTTTTTAATGGTTCTGCCCCGATTATTTCACATAACACTCTAACATACATACAATGTTCTTTATATGGACCGGTTGTTTCATCATATTTATAAAAATACTCATGTTGCATTATTTCTGTAAGTGCTTCCATCAAAGACAAACCAAACTTATAAATTTTAGATGAATGTATATGCATAAATTCATGTGTTAAAATATCTTTTGGTAAAGTTTTAGTATCATCTGTATGAAAGTTAACAATTTTATTTTCTGGTTTAGAATATATTGCAAGTACATTATTATTTACATTGTATTTTTTCCTATTATTGTTACTCTCAATTTCTAATTTTTTTAATCTATTTGATATCTCATTCACATCAATATAATTAATGTTTTCAATATAAAAATTAATATTAGACAAAAATACATCACGCTCAAAATCCGTAATCTTTTTATTTTGTTTGATTGCAACTATCATTGTTTCTAGATCCTTATCTAGATTATTTAAGCTGACTTTTTCTTCATAATCCTCTATTGAATTATCAATTTTTATATATATATTATTTGTAGAATA